>CADBPP010000314.1 GCA_902796565.1 uncultured Eubacteriales bacterium
ATCGATCTCACAGGCATCATCGGGGACATGTCCGCCATAGACATGAGCGTATACAACGATGTGCCCCTCACCCTTACGGTGAGCTATAAGGATTCCTCCGACAGCACCCATTCGGCGGGCTATACCCTGAGGGGCATGTATTCCCCGGGGATCGCAGCATACACGGAGTACGACCGGCCTTCGAAGACCATCACCGTCAGGACGGACGGCCTCTCCCCGGGTACGCTGTTCTACAGGATAGAGTTCTTCGTATCGGATTCCGCGGAGTCCCGCGGGACCTCCTGCGTCACAATAGAGGATCCGGTATTCACCGATGACGCAGGAGCGCTCATATTCACCTACGCTCCGGCGGACATCGAAACATACTACAACAAATATGTCCACGCGGTGGTCACGGTGATGACCTACGACAACTACATGAGGTTCGTGATGGGCCCCGAATACATCATGGAATGATTTGAAAACAATGATACGACCAAAGGACAGATCGGAGGCATAACTTGAAAAAGACAGGCATACTCATAAAAGTCACAGTCATAACGCTGATACTGGTGCTTATCGTGCTGGCGGGAAACACGAACATGCTGAGATTTCTCGGAAGCGATGTTCCAAGGCTGTTCCGGGAGGCCATGAGCCACCTCTCGAAGGGCGGGACCTTCGCCATAAGCCTTCCCAGACTCATAGCGGCTTTCACGGCAATGCTTTTCTGCATACTGGTGAGCACCCTGCTCAACTGGGGTATCGACCGGGTCAGCAGCCGCTCGAAGGAGAGAAGAGTGAAAACGGTCACTTCGATCCTCAGGAGCCTTGTAAAGTGGCTGGTGACGATAATCGGCTTCATCTGGATATTCACCATCTTCGGGTTCAACACCTCCGCGGCCTTCGCCGGAGTCGGGATCATTGCCCTGGTCATAAGCTTCGGAGCCCAGAGCCTGGTGGAGGACGTGGTGACCGGGATCTTCATAATGTTCGAGGGAAGCTTCAACGTCGGCGACGTGATAGTCATCGACGATTTCAGGGGAGTGGTCAGAAACATCGGCGTAAGGACCACCTCCATAGAGGATACCGGCGGAAACGTCAAGGTGGTCAACAACTCCGATATCCGCAACTTCCAGAACCGCAGCGTCAATTATTCCAGGGCGATCTGCGATGTGAACATCTCCTACTACGCGGACATCCCAAAAGCCGAAGGAGTGATCCGCAAGGTGTCCGCGAAGCTCTTTTCGGAGATGGGGGATATTTTCGTCAACGAGCCTGAGTACCTGGGAGTGCAGGAGCTGGGGGATTCCGGCGTGACCCTCAGGATCGGAGCCACGGTGGACGAGCAGAACATCTTCATCGCGCAGAGGATCCTCAACCGGGAGATAAAGCTCGCCTTCGACAAGAGCAATATAGAGATCCCCTTCATGCAGGTCGTCGTGCACAAGAGCAAGAACTGAGAGGAAACTTTAAGGGCATGGCCCTGAAAGCATATATCAAAAAAGGGACCCGCCCGGTCCCGCATATCTGAACAAGGAGGAAACATATGGACTTTACCAAGACTGCAGACAATCTTAAGGCATGCGGCTACACAGTGGAATGTTTTGAGAATTCCAAGGACGCGTGCGCGTATCTCGCTTCCCAGATCCAGGGAAAGACCGTCGGCATCGGCGGCTCCGCGACAGTGGAGGAGATGGGGCTCTATGACGCCCTCAAGGAAGGCAACACGGTATACTGGCACTGGAAACCCACCGAGGAGCTTCCCGCCAACGTACAGAGAAAGAAGGCCACCCTGGCGGATATCTACATCTCCAGCGTGAACGGCCTTGCGGAGACCGGCGAGATCATCAACATCGACGGCAACGGCAACAGGGTCGCTTCCATCATTTACGGACATGAAAAGGTCTACCTCGTGGTGGGCAGAAACAAGATCGCTCCCGATTACGACGGAGCCCTCTTCCGCGCGAAGAACATCGCCGCTCCGAAGAATGCCCAGAGGATGAACATGAAGACCCCCTGCGCGAAGGAAGGCGACAAGTGCTATGACTGCAAGGGACCCGCAAGACTGTGCAAGGCCCTGACAGTCCTTTACTGCAAGCCCAATTCACAGCCCATCGAGGTCATCCTCATCAACGAGGATCTCGGTTACTGATTCCGGTAAACAAAAGAAGAAAAGAGGAGGCGGAAAGCCTCCTCTTTGTCATGTCCGGGGAAATATCCGTCACAGGGAGATGCCGGCAAAGCCCAGGATAAGTCCCGTTATCACCGAGAGAAGATACAGCCAGAAGACGGTGAAGATGTTCTCCCTGAGATTTTTGTTGTTGCGGAACAATACCAGCAGGGCCACTCCCGAATTGGCGCACAGCCCCGCTATCAGAAGGGATGAGGAGATCATTCCGTTCAGGAACATTTCTGTTATAATGACTGAGGCGGCGCAGTTTGGGATCAGCCCCACCAGAGGGATCACAAGAAGGCTCATCACCGGATTGCCTGAGAAGATGTTTCTTATGGCATCGCTTCCGGCGTATCCCATGAGAAGGTTCAGAGCCAGGCTCACGGCCCCGATGAACAGGGCGATATTCAGGGTATGCTTCAGGGCGGACCGCAGGATCCCGTCCTCTTCGCAGTTGCAGTTCTCATTGCGGCAGGCATCGGCTATCGAGGAAGTGTTCTTCTTTCCGAGCGCCAGCTGGGTAACAAGTCCCGCAATGACGGCGACGGCAATCTTGAGAGCGAGGATCTTCAGCATGCGGACAGGCTCCATGGCGCTGGAGATCATAAGGGGCAGCATCTCGTCGGAAGTGGAGAAGAATACCGTGATGAGGGTGGCGTAGGAGAGCACTCCTCCGCAGTACAGCTCCGCGGCGGAGGCGGAAAAGCCGCACTGGGGGATGGCCCCGATCAGGGCGGCCAGGGGAATGCCCCAGCGGTTTCTGACGATCAGGCCGGTGCTTTTGCCGGCAAAGCGGTCCTCGAAGTATTCCATCAGAAGATATGTGACGAAAAGAAGCGGCAGGAGCTTTGCCAGATCCGTTAACGTATCAATGAGTATGTCAGCGAACATTGTAAACCTCTCAGATTACTATTATATCACAGATAATGCAAAAGAGCCTTCGGGACAGGAGGTATAAATGGCGGTTTCTTTCTGGGACAGGATAAAGGAAGAAAAGAAGCCGGTGGTCATCTACGGCACCGGAAACGGAGCCGACAGGCTCATCGACCGGCTCAGACTCGGGGGGATCAAGGTCGGCGGCGTCTTCGCCAGCGACGGTTTCGTCAGGGACCGCTCCTTCAGGGGCTTTAAGGTCATGTCCCTTTCCGGGGCAAGGGAGCTCTTCGGGGATGACATGCTGATACTTCTGGGGTTCGGAAGCGACAGGGCCGATGTGGTAAGCTCCGTGAAAAAGCTTTCGGGGGAGCTGAGGGTAGCCTGTCCCAGGATACCCCTCTATGACGACGTCTTCATTGATTCCTCCTTCATACCCCTGATGCGGGAGCGTTTCGCCTCTCTTGCCGGAAGGCTTGCCGACGAAGAGTCACGAAGGACTCTTTCCGCCATAGAGGATTACAGGATAAGCGGGGATCTTCAGTATCTTTTCGGATGTGAGGGCAGTGAGGACGATACTTTCCGCAGCGTCCTCGATCTCTGCGGCAGCGAGGACTACTGGGACATCGGCGCCTACAGGGGAGATACGATAGACCTTTTCCTGAAGCATGCGGGAACATTTTCATCCATAGGCGCCGTTGAGCCTGACGGCAAAAGCTTTGAAAAACTGACGGAACATACGGCCGGGATTGAGAACGTCAGTCTTTTCAATGTCTTCTGTTCGGACGTATCCGGCACCGAAAATTTTTCATCGGGCAGCGGCAGGGGCTCTTCCTCCGGCAGGGGCAGACCTGTCGTCAGCGGCACGCTCGATGAGCTGACGGGAGGAGGCCGGGTCAGCTTTCTGAAGATAGACGCCGAGGGAGCGGAAGAAAAGGTGCTCATGGGTGGCTGCGGGACGATAGAGAAATACCGCCCGAAAATGAAGATAGCCGTTTATCACAGGGCAGACGACATCTGGCGCATACCCGAAGTGATAAACGGCATCCGCGACGATTACCGCATATATCTGAGACATTATCCGGCATTCCCGGACTGGAACACCGAGATGATCTTCGTGTGATCAGAGACTTAGGACCCGTACTTCCAGGTCGCCGAGGAAGCCTATGCGGTCATCCACGACAGCGGCGGCACCGATGATCCCCTCGATCCCCATTATCTCTTCCAGGGCCCGTTCTATCCTGGAGGGGTCCTTGAGGAGATTCCCCAGCCTTGTGGCGGCGGCGTCCGCCAGGGCCGTATCCGGGCTCACGGCGACGGCGGCCTGGGACGAACCGAAGCTGAGGGAGTGGCCGTAGGTGCCGCTGGAGGTGCATACGCCGATGCCCTCCGAGGCGTCGGCGGCGATGCCCAGCTTTCCCGACAGGACGCTGCCGGGAGCATATATGCCCACGTTCACGGGGGAGGAGCTTCGCATGAAGATGTCTCCTCCGTTCTCAACTATCACCGTATCGGTCATAAGGAGGAGCTTTTTCCCGACATACTCGCTGATCATGCCCGCGACGGCTGCCATGGGACCCACGCGGCAGAGCTTCCCCGCGTTTTTCATCACGCGGATCTCTTCCGGATCGTCATCGAAAATATCTATGGGCCTCAGAGAGCTTTTAAATGAGCTGTCCTTTTTTATCGCTTCCTCAATGACGAGACGGATCTCTCTGATATATTTCAAAGCCTCCCCGGAAAGATCCTTCGCCGAAGCGATGAAGAGATCCGTCTCATCCAGGGTCACCCGGAAGCGGGTAAGTCCCTCGTTTTGAGTGCGGCTGCGGTATACGTCCCTGTTGAGGTAGGGATCCATCACGCGAAGTCCGTTCTGACGGAATTGGTGGGACAGGCGCTGACGCACATCTCACAGACTACGCAGTTCTCATTGTTGAAGCTGAGGGTGGCGGTCACGGGGTCCAGGCTAAGGGCCTGGTGGGTGCATACGGCGGTGCATGTGCCGCAGTGCACGCAGCTGAGCTCATCCCATACGATGGCTTTGGTGAGGGTCTTCACGGACACCCCTTTGGACGAAGCGTATTCCAGTCCCTTTCTGATGTCCTCCTCCTCTCCTGTCAGTTCCAGTATGGTCCTTCCGCCCTCGCCGGGCCGGATATCCGCCTGGAGGATGGAGAACACTATATCGTAATCCTTGGCGAGATAGTAGATCATGGGCTCGCTGGCGGAGCTCTGGTCGAAACGAAGCAGTACTTTTACAGATCTTTTCATCGATTATCCCTTCAATCCTTTCTTGACCGTATCCAGTTCAAGCGGAGCGACCCTCTCAGTCAGAAGGAAGCTTCCCTCCGACACCTGCTTCTTCAGAAGAGCGGCTATATCCCTGGCTTTCCTGAGGGACGACATGGGGGCCGTGGGCACCTTTCTGCCCAGAAGCTCTATGGTGCCGCTCCTGAGCTCGGCGTAACTCACCCTTTCCCGAAGGATGGGCCTGCTCCTTAAGGGAACGGAGTAGTCGTATACCTCCGTATACAGCTCCTCGTTGGAGGCGGAGAGCCTTCTCATCATATCCTCATCAAGGACGGGATAGGGGATGCCTATGCCCACGAACAGGGAGATGCCGTATCCGTCCATGCGGGCAGCCCTTATGAATTCGGTGGACATTTTCTTCATGTCGGCCGTGACCGCGATGGTGGCTCCTCCTATGTGTTCATACCCTTCGCTGTCAGTAGTGATGGAGGGGAAGCACTGGGTGCCTTCCCAGGAAACGTAGCCCTGGGCTCCGCCGAAGAAGATCCTTGTGCCGATGCCCACGGTCCTGAGCTCGGGATCCTTCAGAAGAGGGCTCAGTTCTCCCGCCGTGGCGTAGGTGACGTTTCCGCAGCGGGGAAGAAGCGTCCCCATGTAGGTGCGGATAATCCTCTCGGAAGTATTG
>CADBPP010000315.1 GCA_902796565.1 uncultured Eubacteriales bacterium
GAATCCCGAGGACAGTTCTTCCGGGACTTTCCGGTCGAATGAGGAAGGACTGACCTTTGTTTACGATGCCGTGCTTTCTTCACGGTACACCCTGGCGGAGGGAGCGGAGCTTCCTTCGATCACGGTGACGATTTCTGCGGAGGGCGGCAGACTGCTCCCGATGAGACCGCTTGAGAAGGTGGAGGATTACGAGGAGGGCATGGCCTACATCGGCTTTGGCTGTGACGATGCAGCGATGGATGAGCACGGACGCTATATCGTGACGCTGCTCCGTGACGGATGCGAAGAGGAAACCGCATCGGTGACGCTTTATACTGTGGATGTTTCCTCCCGGTATGGGACAGACTATGAAATCGTACAAACGGAAGAGTACGAGACCCTTGTAACACCACAGGAAACTACCCTGATGGAACTGGCGGGCCGGAATGCCGATATGAAAACCAATGAGGAGGTTTTGAGCGCTACGGCTGAGGAAGCCGGTGAAAAGTTTGCGGAGGAGATCGCAGAGGAAAACAATATTCCATACAATGTTCTGAACAGAACGCGCAGCAGCCTGCAGGGCGACAGTACGGTTCTGGGCGGCAGCCTTGTCCCGGCGAATACGGATGACGGGGACGAAGACAGAATTAAAGTAGCGACGCCTTCGAATTATACAGAGGATCCGCACAGTCTTGCGGCCCTGAAACGGGCCCAGACGGGACTGCCTACAAGAGAGACCTTTGAGCAGGAGTATGATGAGAACAGCCTGAACCTGATCTCCCAGCTGATTCCTGAAGATCTGTCAGCGCTGATCGAGACCTCTTCGGAGACGGTCATTACTTTTGCGCCTTATGAAACGGAAAAACGCGTCGTGATCGAGATCATGGATGACGAGGAGTCGGAAGATACGGAGATTTTCGAACTGGCGATTGCTGATCCGAACGGACCGGCCCTTCTCCATGACCGCGCGGCGGTCTCCTTCCGTATTCAGGACGATGAACCTTATGAATATTCGGAGATCCGATTCTCTGAGCCCGAATTTAAAGCGGACAGTCTGTCCGCTCAGGTCGTCGTGGAGAGGACGGAAGCTGTTTATACATATGTAACGGCATCCGTTAAAACTTCTGACGGCACAGCAGTGAGCGGGACTAATTATCCGGCCCTTGAATCGGAGATCAGCATGGTTCCCTTCCAGACGAAAGCCGTGGTAGAGATCCCGGTGACAGGATCTGACAGGGAACTGGATTTTACCGTGGAACTGACGGGTCTGAAGGGCGTAAAACCGGGAGATCAGCAGAAAGCGAAGATCATCATCCCGGTGATCTATGAGGATAAGGACGACGGAGCCGATACCCCGGCCATCATCGAAGACGGTGATGACGGCGGAAAAGAGATGACCTTTCAAAAGGCCTCCACGTATCGCGCCGCTCCCATGCTTCGCGCCGGCGGCGGTCAGAATGACGAAAAACCTACTTCTATCAATATCAGCGGGGTCGGGGATTGCCGCGTCGACTGGGGGAACACGGAAGGTTACGGGGCGATCATCGATCCGGCGCAGGAAAAGTACGGCGTGACTGCGGAAATCGGACGGTATTACCCTGCGGAAAGAAAAGCGGCCAAAAATGACGATTTGTATAGGTTCGATTATGGATATCAATTCGGATGGGGTGACAATGGGTCTACCAAAATCAGCGAATATGACAGCGCGAAAGGCTACGGCCATCTGAAATGGTATTCCGCCCTTGTCTGGGAAAAGGGAGGTGTTTTTGCCGACTTCCGTTTTATTCCATCCCGTTGGCAGTCTGTCTTTCTGGACCGGGCAACGAATTCCGCCTGGAAATCTTCGGTGCACGGCATGGAGGTCGTCCTGCGCAAAAACAATACTGACCCGTACTCATACAGGAATGTTGCGGACTCCAGCAGAGCGGGAGATTTTCCGCGAGGCCTCAGGGGACCGCTGACACTCCTCATGGTAGGAGGAAACGGCTGGGGAAACGGCACGAACAATGTGCGGGAAAATCATCCTCTGATAGATGACTGGACGTCCAGCAGGAGGCTCGTCATCTATGCCAAGAGGGTCGATACGCATCTGGTGCGTCCGGAAATGTATTTCTGGGGCGTGGTACTTCTGAACCGTGAATTTCACGTTGCACTGGAGCAACCCGATGATATGACCTACCGCAGAGCCGGCAGAGCGGATGTAAAGGAAAAACCCTGTGTTGTATCCATGGATGAGATCAATAAGGTACGGTTCCTGGGACAGAGCATCAATTTCCGCCTGACGCCGAATTCCACGGAAGGCGCCCGGGATCCCATGTCCACAACAGGCGTGATCAACGGCATCCTGGATTATTATGAGATCCGGGTCAAGGGTTCTTCCGAAGTTCTTAAGGTGCCTAATACAAAGGGCAATACCCTCGCATTTGACGAGGACCTGGTCAAAAAGATCGACAAGATAACGAAAAAGGTCGACCAGAGCAAGTACGGTTTTTATACTTCCATAACCGTCAAGCCGCACTTCAGGGAAAAGTATGTGACGGTCGAGGTGCTGCCGGACAGCATGGGAAGCTTTACCGATAATGATCTTTATGTGACGGCAGGAGGCTCTGCGAAGGAGATCAGCGCGAAATACAAGGTGGGTGACCAGCTGAATCTGGCAGCGAAGCCTGCGTCCGGTTACGAAAACTATTTCCATGATACGGTTCGGTATAAATCCTTCTTCAACTATGCCGAAAAGGATATCCTGTCCAAAGATGATTTCTACCTGCAGAACAGGGGCAGCAGCGGGTCGGTGATTCCTCTGATGCTTAAGGACGCATACTATCAGGTGCAGCCCTGCTTTACCGAGGGGGACAACTATATAGAAATCGAACTCACCGACAAGGCAAAGCAGTATCTGGATGTACAGGACCTGGTGACTTCCGCCCAGATCGATGAGGAAGTAAGAAAAGGACGGCTCAATAATAAATTTGCCGCCCAGATGAAAAAACTCAGCATCCTCCGGACCGCTGCCCCGGGCCAGTCCGGGAACGCGCCCTGTACGCGGCCGGTCACGGGTGATGCATATACCCTGATGGCGTTTCCGAAGGAATCGGCCTATAAGAAGTACCGTCCCGTATGGACCATCGTTCAGACGGGAGAAAAGATCCAGGGAGAGATCCTGGATTTCATCGCAAGAGACAGAAGGCAGTACAACAGGATAAGGCTCGACGCCGAGCCGTATCCGGAGACCCCTGTGTACTATTCTGTGTCAGGAAATACGCTCTTTTCCAGTTACTCCCTTAGGAGTAACGGCCAGCCTATGGTCAACCAGCCTGCGTCCGAGGCTACGGTTTATGCGGGCGTCCGTCCTGCGGAATACCCGGCGGCGGGAGGAACGAAGGTGGTTTATGACAGCCGCCCTGCTTCTGATACGGATGAAAAGGGATATTTTGAGGTCAACGGCATTTATGCCTGCCACGGAGATACGGTCTCGATGAAGATCGAGGCTAATGGTGTAGACCAGGTGAAGTATGTCAAGCTGAACGGAAAACAGGCCGGCACGGTGGACAAAAAAATCGCGGTTCCCGCGAAGGAAAACGGTCAGGACGTATACAAGGAGACTGTCGTTGCCTGTTACCGCACCGCTGTGGCGGATAAGAACACCAAAGAGGAGACGGACAGTATCTATCTCCCGGTAGCGACGCCGTATAAGCCATATATAACCAATGTTGACTACAAATATGAGGAACATATCATAGACACCCGGAACAACCAGATCGGTATCGTGGATGACGATATATTGAACATCAGTTTCCAGGTGAAAAATGCGGAAAATGAAAATGTGAAGGCTGTTTACTATCAGATCGTGAACTATAAGGGAGAAGTGATGCCCTATAAGTATGATACGGTCGAAGACGGCGGCGTCTGGAAAGGAAAGATCCGTTCCGTTGCCATGCGTCCGGGGGATCAGGTCTATGCATGGGTAGAGAGTGACAAAACCATAACCGATGCCAATAAAAAGACCACGAACTGGACGTCACCGCACATCAATACCGGCCTCAGTTTCTATGAAATGAGCGTAAATCCCGTCAACCTGACTTATCAGGATGCAGTTCCGGAGGATCAATTTGCGGCATCAGCACCGATCGTCGGCGATATCTGTCTGGATGTGGATTCGGGCACGATCGGGCTGAAAAAGAAATATGCGGATCCCAAAAATCCGGCCACTTCGGCATACACCACTTCTTTCATGCTTTCCCTGGATTCCAGGGATATGATCAAAGCCTATAATGATGCCAGTGCCATCTGGAACGGTGAGACCAGTGCTGCTTCCGTATCGGTAAGTGACAAGCTTGACAGCGAACTGGCTACGATGAAGGATGGAAAGACGCCGCAGGAGCAGGAGGAAATCGAGAAGCAGTGGAACGAAGGCGGAAGAAACGCGAGGAAAAAGGAACTTCAGAGAGAGAACATCGAGAAGTCTCAGTCGAAGATGAACAAGAAAGCAAATAAGCTTTCCAACATCCTCAGCGTCGCTTTTAAGCTGGTGCTCCAGTTCTACTATGTGTACAATCCCAATTCGGCGGACGGGGTCGGAAGACACGAATGTGTCGGAGGCGTCGTCGGGATCTATGTCGGTACAAATGCCGTCTGGTCGCATCATGGCATGCTTCCCTATCCTCCGATTCCCGTATTCGTCAAGATCTCTGCGCCGGTAGGCATCAGGATGGAGGGCAAATGGAAGTTTGACAGTGCCCGGAAGACGGCGGCAGAAATGGGACAGGAGGAAAACCTGGCCAAGGCATTCCCGGGTCTGAGCCCCTGGTTTACCTTCGGCATTCAGGATCTGGAGCTTTCCTTCGGACCGGGATTCGCAAAGGGACCGAATATCCGCGGTTTCCTGACGATCGGATTTCTTGCCACCTGGAAGTTCGGCAGTAAGCCCGATCCCGCCACCGGAAGCACCGGAGGTATTAAGTTCAGCTTTGGCGGAGGCATACAGGTCGACCTGATCTTCTTTAAGCCGAAGGTGAAGTGGGGACCTGTTGAAACGGGGACCGGCATTTATGACAAGAACAACCGGAAACGATCTCTGAAGGCAGCGAACGTATATTATGCGGCGGCGCCGGATGACAGCGACGGGGTGGAGAGCACGATCGAACTGCCATATCTGGACGGCGGCCCGGATCTTTCAGCGGCGTCTGACGCAAAGGCCGGGACAGAAGCAGAAGCCGTGGATGAGAGGCTTCTGGAGGATAAAAGCCTGGAATACGCCCGGCCGCAGATGATCATGCTGGACGAGGACCGGGTTATGCTGGCGTATCTGAAGAACTCCGGTACGGATGAAGAACATCCGGCCAATGCACCCAGACTATATTACACAGTGGGAACGCTCGGGGAAGGTTTCTCCCTTGAAGGTGCAAAGCAGGTAGATACAGAGCATCCGAACACCGCAGACAGCTGTCCGGCGCTCCTGCGCATGACGGATGCTTACGGCAGTCCTACGGATCAGGTCTTTGCTGCATGGGTGAGCCCGGAAAGGCCGTTGACTGCGGACGGGACGGACGCCGAGGCTGTTGCGGATGATCTGGAGAGCCTGAAGATCTGGCTGCAGGAATACACGATCACAGGAAATGATGCGGATCCTCTGGAAGCCGTCGAAAAGCCGGTCTGTGTGACCGGCGCACGTGACGCGGCGTTTTCCTTTACCGAGCTGAAGCTCGATACGCAGATGCACACGGAAAATGACGGATCTAAACAGGTCGATCTTGTTATCACTTATAAAATGACTGACTTTGACAATACAACACAGTCTGCAGCGAACCTTATAAGCATGACGGCCAACTACATGACCATGGGCAGATCTGTGTATGATCCTGTTGAAAAGAAGATCCGCACCTTTGAAGCAGGCGGTGAGACCTGGGATACTGAATATATTTCGATTCAGCATCCGACTGTAACGGATCCTCTGCTTACGGATTATGACACCATTACCTATATGCCCAGTAAGGAACTGCAGGATATGGGAGCGAGGGACGAATACCGCCTGGAGACCTGGATCGCCGACACGGACTTGGATACGGGGACCAACGAA
>CADBPP010000316.1 GCA_902796565.1 uncultured Eubacteriales bacterium
GAGGGAAGAATGCTCATGCTGGGAAGACAGAACGTCCTGCATAACACCTCGAGAGTCATCGGCGGAGCTATCGTGGTCCCCATCATCACACTGATCGGCGGAAGCAAGACTTCTGCAAAGGGATACACCGGTTACTTCCTCATCTTCTCCACACTGACCCTTCTTGCCTACTTCTGGCTCGCCAATGTGGTCAAGCCCTATGACCAGTACGATCCCAACTTCCGTCAGAACACGGCTAACAAGGTAGGTCTCAAGGACATGCTCGCGGCCCTCGGAACAAACAGGCATCTGCTCTCACTGTTCATCGGCATCACCATCAGAGGATGCCTGACCCTCTCTACACAGATGGGCGCATACTTCTTCACATATGTCTGCGGAGATCTTTCATACTATGCTCTGTACAACACGATCTCACCCTTCGGCGGTATCCTCGGCGGACTTCTTAGCCCCTGGTTCTCATCCAGGTTCGACAAGAAGAAGCTGTTCATCGCTTCCGTTGCCTTCCAGGTATTCATCTGCCTGCCCAGCATCGCTCTGACCTACTTCCTCACAGGAAGCGTCAATCCTCTGTTCGCGGTGATCATGCTGTCACTTGGATTTTTATCCAACAACATCTCACTGACCTATTTCAACACCTTCTGGATGGACTGTGCGGAGTACAGCTTCTGGAAGACCGGCAAGGACGTCACTCCTGTCATCATGACCCTGCAGAAGATCCCCGCAAAGCTTTCACGCGGTGTCGGCGCATCCATCGGTATCGCCCTTCTCGGAAGCGCGGGATATGTTGCGGGCCAGGCTCAGACTCCTTCGGCTCTGAACATGATCGTTATCCTGTTCACTCTGGCTCCCGCGATCTCACAGTCTATCTTCTTCCTGTTCATGATCTTCGGTTATACTCTTACCGGTGAAGAGACACAGAAGATCTACGCTGAAAACGCTGCCACCAGAGCGCGTCTCAAGGAAGAGGCTGCTGCTGCCGCTGCGGCACAGAAGAACAACTGATCCTGAACGTTTATTGACAGTAAAAGACCTATGCACGCCGCACAGGTCTTTTATGTTCTAAAGCATTGCAATCATTTAAAGACACAATAATAAAAAAATGGGAGGAAAAAAATGGCTGTAGACAAATCATACACAGCGGAAGAAAGATATCAGATCAAAAAAGATCTGATGGACAACAAGATCCCTGAGAGAGTTTTCGTCAATCTCTCCCTGGGACTCGGAGTCCTGGCGGATTACGCCGGGCTTCAGAGAGCGGAAGTCATGTGGCATCCGGAGCTCCTCACCGATACGGTAAAGGAGATCTGCACCAAGTTCACCTCGGACGTGCAGCCCTGGGGCGGAAACGTCCTTCAGCCCAGCGTTTACCAGGAGATGGGCGCCATCAACATCGTGATGAGCGAGAAGGGTTTCATGCAGCACCCGAACACCCAGGCGCTTCTGGATGAGGATCTGGACGACTTCATCAAGGACCCCCTGGCATGCATCGTTGAAAAGTGCTTCCCGAGGATCTACAAGAACCTCGATTACAGCGCGATCGGCCCGCGTTCCCAGTATACCTGGGCGATGATGTTCATGGCCACCGCGGACAACGGTTCCGCGTCCATCCCGAGAGCGGAGATCCAGAAGCTCAGAGACGAGTACAAATGGTATCAGGGATATCTCGGAAATCCCGCGGAGAACTGCAGCGGATACACCACCTTCGACCTGATGACCGACCAGCTCAGGAGCTTCACGGAGATCTGCAAGGACCTCAGAAGAAGGCCCGAACAGATCATGGACTGCCTTGAGGCATTCTATCCGCTTTCGTACAAGCTCTCGCTGCCCGGAAAGCAGTCACCGTATTCATCCTGCGGTCACGCACTGCACATGGGAATGTTCCTTAACCGCAAGCAGTTCGAGAAGTTCTACTGGAAGTTCTGGAAGAGGGAGAACGAGGACCACGCGGCGGCGGGCATCAGGACCAGCGCGTTCTGCGAAGGCGACTGGATGCCGTTCCTCGACTACCTGCAGGAGCTGCCCGCCCAGAGCCAGCTGCAGTTCGAGAAGGGCGATCCGAAGATCGTCAAGGAAAAGCTGGGCAAGAGGCACATTCTGGCCGGATTCTTCCCGATCAGCTCCGTAGGCACACTGAAGAAGGAAGAGCTGCTTGACAACCTCAAGGAGCTTCTGGACACCATGATGCCGGGAGGAAACTATGAGTTCAAGTTCGACAAGAGCGCCATAAGTCTTGCGGATATCGATATCGACAACATGGCCGCCCTTAGCGAATTCCTCTACAAGAACGGCAAGTTCGACAACGCGGGAGCCACCGCAGGCGAGGCTTTCGACAGCAGCCTGTACACAGACTCCGGAATGCACGACAACTTCCACAGCAAGTACTACCGTACATGGGAGCAGTACAAGGCAGCGAACCCCAACACTCCCGAAAGCGCCAGGGACATGGTCATGGGCTGGGAAGAGGCCATGCTCAAGAGGATGACGTTCTTCCTCAAGTAATAAATATGTTTGCCGAAGGCTGTCTCAGTCATCAAAGACTGCGGGCAGCCTTCCGCGTATAAAAAACAAAAGAAAAATGGAAAGAGGTTAAAAAAATGTTTGTAAGGATACCCTATTCTGACAATGAACTCAGGATCACCGAAGTCACCACGACCCCGTTCGGGGGCAAGACGGAGGTGAGGAACTATCCCGTATCCAGAAGGGAGAACATAATGTCCCTGTTCAGAGACAAAAAGCCCTTCTGGATCCCCGCCAACAATGAGATCGGCAGCTTCTCCGGACCCTGGGAGAAGCATCTCGCCAGAGGAAGCCGTTCGGACTTCCTGGATGACTTCGGCATCCAGTGGACGTATGAGCCCATAGCCGGCGGATCGATCGTCCGCGGAGACGCGAAACAGCTTCTGGACAACGTCAATGAATGGAAGGAAAAGGTCATCATCCCCAACATTGACAACTGGGAGTGGGAAGAGTACATGGAAAAAACGAAGGTGGACATGAGCAAGCCCCTGCAGGTGAGCTTCAGCAACGGCTTCTGGTTCGAGCGCCTGATCTCGTTCATGGGGTTCATGCCTGCAGCGATGGCCCTCATAGACGATGAACAGATAGACGCCCTCAAGGAGATGTTCGGCGTGCTGACCGATCTCGGCTGCAGGGTCGTCAGCAAGTACTGCGAATACTTCCCGGCCATGGACATGATCACCATACACGACGACTGGGGAAGCCAGAAGGCTCCCTTCTTCTCCGAGGATGTGGCAAGGGAGATCTTCCTGCCCTTCATGAAGCAGTACACGGACCATGTGCACAGCCTGGGCCGTATAATCTACCTGCATTCCTGCGGGCACAACTTCGACAGGACCGGCCTGTTCATCGAAGCGGGATTCGACGGCTGGACGCCCCAGACCATGAACGACGTGGAGACCCTGTACAAGCTCTACGGAGACAAGATGGTATTCGGCGTGGTGCCCTGCGATCCGAACCTGCCCAAGATGGATGAGGCGGGACAGCGCGCAGCGGCCCGTGAGTTCGTGGACAAATACTCAGAGCCGGGCAAGCCGATCATGCTAGGCGCAGGATCCTCATCCACAGCCACTCCCGCCTTCACGGAGGAAGTGTATATCTACAGCCGCAAGGTCTATGCCGAAAGGGGCTGACCCGGGATCATTGCAAAAGAAACGGGAGGGACGACGCGGTCCCTCCCGTTTTCATGACGGTGTCATTTTCTGATGATCTCCACTATCTCTCCCACGTACATGGTATGGGGAGCTTCCGTGCTGTAATTTCGCTCCACCACTTCCTTCGGCATCTTCGCCGTATCAAGCTCCTGGGAGTATATCTTTCTTGCCACCAGGGTCACCTCAGCCTCCCTGAAGCTGACGCTCCCCGCGGCTTCCACCGGAGTCAGAGAGGTCTGTGCAACCTTGTCGGTGTCCCTGCCGGAGAGCTTTCCCAGTGTCCCCAGATCCTTTCTGTATTCCTCGGGATAGAAGCTCACTGTGAACAGCTCTCCCTTTTCCATGAAATCATGGGTATATCTGGAGGGCTTGACATATACGGTCACGACGCTTCTTCCCCAGAGAGTCCCCAGGGCTCCCCAGCCTATGGTCATCGTATTGAAGCCGGACAGGTCTCCGGCGGTGAGCAGCGCCCATTTTTTAGCGAAAAGATCGAATGCCTCTTTGAAAAGATCCATTATGTACCTCC
>CADBPP010000317.1 GCA_902796565.1 uncultured Eubacteriales bacterium
CAGCCGGCATAGCAGGGTAAAAAGGAGAGGTAAGTATTCTGACCTCGAAGCCCCCACCTCAGCGTAAGCAGGTGGCGGGTAGTTCACGAGCACATGGAGCTGCAGCGTCCCGCGCTGTACCTCCATGGGTTCGAAAAGGGCGGAGCTACGAGGCTCCGCCCGCCTTATTTCAGTAATTATTTCTGCAGGTCCAGTCTGGTGATACCGTCGATGTTGACATCGAAGTAAGGAGCTGAACGGTACTCGGACTCATGGAAATATCCGTCGGAAATGACTTCGGTCTCTCCCACGAAATCTCCCTCGTCGTCAACGTCGGCAAGATAGGTGGCAAGGGTCTCTCCGTTCACCGTGAAGGCGGCGGTATCGAACACCTTGAGGCTGCCGTCGAGCAGCATGCCCTTTACTTCCTCGATCTTCTCGGCAGTGCCGGGAGCTGCGGCGGCTTCATTGAGCTCGCAAAGTTCAACGCTTCCGGTGGCGATGGTGCCGGTCCAGTCAGTTGCATAATGCTCACCATCCATGACGCTCTTGATCATGTAGACCATGTAGGGGGTCCAGTTGATCTTGGAAGCGATGATGTAGGTGTTGGGGCAGGTCTCCTTGGTGCTCACATTGTAGGAGATGTTGGGCACGTTTCTGGCCTCGCATGCGCTCGGGGCTCCCATGGAGTCGGCGTGCTGGCTGATGAGGACGCATCCGCGGTCCATAAGGGCATTGGCGACGTCTCTCTCTGCGTCAGGCGCATACCAGGAGTTGGTGAAGTCAACGAGCATGGTCGCGCTCGGGCAGATATATCTGGCTCCGAGGAAGAATGAGGTATAACCTGAAACGACCTCTGCATAGGGGAACGCTCCGACATAGCCGATTACGGCCTGCTCGGGGGTGATGGTCCCGGCTTCGATCATCTCATTGAGCTTCATTCCAGCGGCGACTCCGGCAAGGAATCTTCCCTCGAAGATGGTGGCGAACGCATTGTGGAAGTTCTCTACTCCCTCGGTGTGGGCCTTGACTCCGGTGGCGTGGCTGAACTGTACGTCAGGGAATTCCTTGGCGGCCTTGATCATCCATTCCTCATGTCCGAAGCTGTCTGCGAAGATCACGCTGCAGCCCTGGTCGACCAGGTCGACTGCGGTGTTGTAGCAGTCAACGGATTCGTCGATGCTGTCAACGAAGATGACCTGATCGTCGCTCAGTCCCAGCTCAGCCTGGGCGGCTTTTGCCGCTTCCATGAAGTTGAGGTCATAGGTGGACTTGTCATCATGCAGGAAAATGAAGCCGACCTTGATGTCGGAGGTCGCAGTGTCGTCCTGCTTCTTCTCTCCTCCGCAGCCTGCGAAGATACCGACGACGAGGCATACGGTGAGAAGGATAGCTAAAAGCTTTTTCATAAAATTTTCCTCCCGCCTTAAAGGCATTAAATAATATGTAAATATAAATTTACAGCTAATGAAAAATGCCCGCAGACAGACTACGAGCGGAAAGTGATGGACCCTTCGTCCATCGAATCTATTATTGCCAGGGATTCCACCTTCAGACCCTGGGCCCTGAGGCGGTCTCCGCCTTTCTGAAAACCCTTTTCGATCGCTATGCCGGCGCCAACTGCCTCGGCACCGGCCTGGCGGATGATCTCGAGCATCCCCCCGATCGCCTCGCCGTTGGCGAGGAAATCATCTATCATAAGTATGCGGTCATCGGGGCAAATGAACCTCCTGGCCACTCTGATGGAATATTCGGTGTTATGGGTATAGGAAAAGACCCTGGCCGAATAGCAGTCCGGGTCCTGATTGAGGGTATTGTGCTTCTTGGCGAACACCGCGGGTATCCTCCCCATGTTGAAGGCAGCCGCACAGGCAATGCTGATGCCGGAGGCCTCCACGGTGAGTATCTTCGTCACACGGTCGGATGAAAAGAGGCGGGCGAACTCTCTGCCCATCTCATCGAGAAGGGCAGTATCGATCATCTGGTTGAGAAAACCGTCGACCTTGAGAATGTTTCCGGGAAGGACCTTCCCCTCTTTTCTTATCTTGTCCACCAGTGCCTGCATAGTCCCTGACCCCTGAAAAAAGGTATACTATATGATATCATAAAGGCCACTCACGGACAAGTAAAATTTGACTGCTAAGGCCAAAAAAATTGTTTAAAAAAGCGGTGTTTTTACCGAACAGGATACGCCGGGAAAGCAGGGGGGACCAGCGTTGCTTTTACGGGGAAGGACGTATTCAATTATACGATTGACACTGTCACGATAATTGGTGTATACTCGCCTTATCAATTACAGGAGGGTAACATGTTAAAGGACGATATAATCAAAGCCATCAACGATGCCGGTTTTGACGAATACAAGGAGATCAGCTCCAAAGATCTGATCTTCTCCGAGGATGTATTCGGTGAATGTGCAAAAAATACCTGCGGAAACTACGGAAAGAACCATTCCTGCCCTCCCCTTTCGGGAGACATGCAGGAAAACATGGCGAGGTTCCTCAAGTACGAGAACGGCATAATCATCAACAAGATAGTGGACATGGGCGAATTCTACGAGAAGATGATGACCGCCACCAAGGAAGCCGGAGACGCGCTGCAAAATCTGAGAGATCTGCTGGAGGACAAGCCGGTGCTGATCGCCGGCCCCGGCGGATGCCGCATCTGCAAGACCTGCGCCGCCATCGACAACGAACCCTGCCGTTTCCCCGACAAGAGGCAGTATTCCATGGAGGGAAGCGGAATGGATATCGTTTCCATGTCAAGAAAGTTCAACATGATCTACAACGCCGGAGATCACAAGCTGGGTTATTTCTATATCGTAATGTACTGATGCAATGACCGACATATATCGGAGCCCTTCTCCTGACAGAGAAGGGCCGTTTTGTATCCGCAACCCGGCTTAAGCCCGACCCGCAGAGGGCGTGATTTCTCAACTGTATCGGAACAGTAAATTTTCAATATTATTGACTTCAAATAAAAAAGATGGTAACATTTCCTCATGATATCCTGTGAGGGAGTAGCAGGCGCAGGTCGCAGCAAACCAACATACTCGTCCTTCGGACTGGTTTGCTTTAAATTGCGAGACTCATGTATGTTAGCGGTACATGGGCCTTCTGTATCATATGAGTGATGACATCAGCCCGGTCCGCAAATGCAGTCCGGGATATTTTTATACCTATTTTGAAAAAAGAGAGGCAGTTATGAAGCATTATCTGGAAAGTATCGAGGAGGTATTCAGCGCCGTTGATTCCTCCGCAAACGGACTTACAGACGAACAGGCGCAGCAGCGCCTGGCTGAAAACGGCAAGAACAAGCTGGACGAAGGTGAAAAGCCCAGTCTGTTCAAAAGGATCATTGATTCCCTGTCGGATCCGATGATCATCATGCTCCTGGCGACAGCACTCATTTCGGCGGTCACCAGCGCCCTGCAGGGTGAAGCGTTCACCGATGTGTTCATCATCCTGTTCGTCGTCATCATCAACACCATCATGGGACTGGTACAGGAGAGCAAGGCGGAGGAAGCGATAGACGCCCTGAAGGAAATGACGGCGGCTACATCAAAGGCCCTGCGAAACGGTGTCCAGACCGTCGTAAAGAGCGAAGACCTGGTGGTCGGCGATGTACTGGTATTCGAGGCCGGCGACGTGGTCCCGGCGGACTGCAGGATCATCGAAAGCTACTCCCTCAAGGCTGAGGAAGCGGCGCTGACCGGCGAAAGCGTCCCCGTCAACAAGCTGATAGACACTCTGTACATGACTGAAGGCCAGAAGGACATAACCCTGGGCGACAGACACAACATGCTCTACAGCGGTTCCACCGTTGCCTACGGAAGAGGAAAGGCAGTGGTCGTGGCCACCGGTATGGACACCGAGATCGGAAAGATCGCGGCCAGCCTCCAGGATGCCCTCAGTGATGAGACTCCTCTTCAGAGAAAGATGGCGGAGCTCTCCAAGACCCTTACAAAACTGGTCATCGGCATCTGCGTGTTCGTATTCATCCTCGGCATCGTAAGAAAGGGCTTCTCCGGCGAGATCGTCATCAATACGTTCCTGACAGCCATAGCCCTGGCTGTGGCAGCCATCCCCGAAGGACTTCCCGCGGTCGTGACCATCATCCTGTCGATAGGCGTCACCGCAATGTCCAAGAGAAAGGCCCTCATGCGCAAACTCGCCGCGGTGGAGACCCTGGGATGCATCCAGGTCATCTGCTCGGACAAGACCGGTACCCTCACACAGAACAAGATGACTGTGGAGCAGAGCTTCACCTTCGACACACCGGAGGAGATCCTTGCGAGAGGAATGTCCCTGTGCTCCGACTCAAAGATGGGCCCCGGAGAGACCAGCGCCACAGGCGAACCCACAGAGAACGGTCTGGTGGAATATGCCGCCAGGCTCGGACTTCCCAAGTATGAGCTGGACAAGGATTATCCCCGTATCGGTGAAGCACCCTTCGATTCAAACAGAAAGATGATGTCCACCGTTCATAGACAGAACGGAAAGATAGTACAGTACACCAAGGGCGCCACGGAGATAGTCATCACCCACTGCACCCACTATCTGGAAAACGGTCAGCCCAAGCCCATTACAGATGAGATCAAGAAGACCATCCTTGAAGGCATCAAGGGATACGCCGACGAAGCACTGAGAGTCCTGGGCCTGGCAATGAGGGAATATGACGCTCCTCCCGCCAGCTATGAAGCCGAGGACCTGGAGAAGGATCTTACCTTCGTGGGATATGTGGGAATGATGGATCCGTGCCGTATCGAGGTATTCGACGCCATAGAGCGCTGCCGTACCGCGGGCATCCGTCCCATCATGATAACCGGAGACCACAAGGATACGGCGGTCGCCATTGCAAAGAGGCTGCACATCATCAATGACGCTGACGAAGCCATCCTCGGAGAGGAGCTGGAATCTCTCTCCGACGAAGAGATGGACAAGGTCGTTATGACCCACTCGGTATACGCCAGGGTACAGCCCGAACACAAGACAAGGATAGTCAGAGCTCTTGAGGATATGAACTATATCGTCGCCATGACGGGAGACGGCGTCAATGATGCTCCTTCCATCAAGAGCGCGAACGTGGGCGTCAGCATGGGGATCACCGGCACCGACGTCACCAAGGGAGTTTCCGATATGGTCCTGGCGGACGACAACTTCGCCACCATAGTCAACGCCGTCGAAGAGGGCCGCAAGATCTACGACAATATCCGTAAGGTCCTGCAGTTCCAGCTCTCCACCAACATGGCGGAAGTCCTGGCGATCTTCACATCATCCCTGCTGGGCGTTGAGATGCTCTCACCCGCCCACCTGCTGTGGATCAACATGGTCACCGACTCCGCCCCCGGCCTCGCACTGGGCATGGAGGAAGCAGAAGGTGACATCATGAGCAGAAAGCCCCGTCCCACGGACGACAGCGTGTTCTCCGAGGGAGCCGGTGTGGATATGATCATCCAGGGCATCATCATGGCGACCCTGGTGGTGGCATCCTTCTTTATCGGAGACTATGTGGAATGCCTGCATGACGGAAGGCTCTTCTCACTGGCAGAACTTATCGCTCATGGATCGAAGGACGGAATGTCCATGGCCTTCCTGACGATGAACTTCTGCGAGATGTTCCACGCCGTATGTATGAGGAGCCAGCGCAACTCCATCTTCACCCTCAAGCACCGCAACAAGTGGCTGCTGGGCGCATTCGTGCTCACCTTTGTGCTGACACTGGGCGTCATCTACATTCCCTTCCTGGCGAACCTGTTCGAGTTCACCGCCATCAGCGCACTGGAGCTGTTCATCGCCTGCGGACTCGCGGCTATGATCGTTCCCATCATAGAGCTCTCAAAGCTCGTCCAGAGAAAGATCGCAGCAAAGAAGAACTGAGCCGGATC
>CADBPP010000318.1 GCA_902796565.1 uncultured Eubacteriales bacterium
CCGAACACTCCGGCGCACTTATGCAGGAACGAGAAGGGGAAATCCAGCATGCCGGCTTCATAGCGGACATACTCCTCTTCGCTGACGTCGGTCTTCGCCGCCATCTCCAGTGTGCTGAGGTTCGATATCTCCCTCATTTCTCTTATTCTCTGGGCTACCTCCAGAAGTCTCTCGTTGTCGGACGTGGTCATGTTTTTCCTCCCATCTGATAAAAAAACGCACCCGTCTCAAATAAAAACTTTGAGACGGGTGATAAACACTCGCGGTACCACTCAAATTGCAGGAGAACCTGCCGCTCTTCGGGATCCATCAATCCCTATGCGTTCACGCAGCATCCACGGGAAACGCCTACTTGACATAAGTCTTTCGGGTTCCGGCTCGGAAGTGATAAGCCATTGTACATATTCTCCTGCCGGCTTTTCAGCTGCCGCCGGCTCTCTGAAGGATAGCCTGTACGGCCGTCTTCGTCATTGCCTTTGATTGTTATTGTGCCGATGATAGCACTTCCCGTTTCGGGTGTCAATCGTTTTTTCACTATTTATATTTTTTTTAGACCATTAACAGACAAATCGGAACAAATGCCATGTCCTTTTTTTCCGCAGTGCTTTCACGGGGCCGTCCGTTGGGGTATAATCTGTCTCTGAGGTCCCTGACGGGACCGCGGCGCCCCGGGATGCCCAGGGGACCAAGATGCATTACCGATGAAACGGAGGATGACAGCGCCCCGTGAGGACCCGCCGGTCCCGAGACGTTCTGCAACATTTATG
Source organism: uncultured Eubacteriales bacterium (assembly GCA_902796565.1). Classification (GTDB taxonomy): domain Bacteria; phylum Bacillota; class Clostridia; order Eubacteriales; family Anaerofustaceae; genus RUG14186. Next base: position 768 of record CADBPP010000318.1, read on the forward strand.
CTGAGAGATCTGATAACTTATCTTCTGATGAAGGGCATGGTGCTCAAGGGCTATATGGATCTTGGATCCCTTCACCGCAATACCGTAGGTGCCCGGGAAAAGAACGAGAAGCTGCTCTTTAAGATCCTTAAGGCGGGAGAAAACAGCGAATACGGCATTAAGCACGGCTTCAGGGACATAAAAAGCATCGAGGACTACCGCAGAGCGGTGCCCCTTTCCACCTTCGAGGACTACCGTCCCTACGTCGATCGGATGATAAACGAAAACAGGGAGGATCTTCTCACATCCTTTCCCCTTATAGGATATTCCCAGACTTCGGGCACCACCGGAGCCCCGAAGTTCATCCCCCTCACCCAGAACATAGCGGATATTTACAAGCGAAACACCCTGACCACCATGATGGCCATGGCGGACCGCTACAGAAGAAAAAAGGAAGGAAAGCCATTAAAGCCCGGACGGGGCATCTTCATCTGCGTCGACTTCAATGAAAAGCTGCCCAACGGACGCAGCGCCACCAACGTGCCGGAGACCACGGCGAAGCAGCTGGGATCCATCTATCCCTACCTTCTGAACGTGCCGGCGGATCACCTTTTCCGCTCCGACGATCTGGGGGTGTACTACACCATTCTGCGCTTCGCCCTGGAGGACCGCAACACCATGTACATCTTCAGCGTGTTCTTCTCGGTCATCCACGAACTGCTGGCCTGGATGCTGGCGAACTGGGATGCCATAGTGGACGATATCGAAAAGGGCACCATCGGCGAGCTGGGCCATCCGAAACCCGGTATCCGCGAGGAGCTGATGAAACACATAAAGCCAAACCCAAAGAGGGCGGCGGAACTCAGGGCCGAATACGCCAGAGGCGTGGACGGGACCTTCCTTAAGCGCATCTGGCCCAACATGTCCGTGATCTACGGCATCTCGGGATCCGTCTACACCACCTATGCCCGGAAGGTCAGGGCGATCGGGGAAGGGATACCCTTCGACTTTTCCATCCACGGAGCCAGCGAGGGACTGATGGCTGCGCCGGACCACCTGGAGAGCGAGAACCGCATCCTCGCGGTGGACAGCTGCTACTTCGAATTCATCCCCGCCGAGGACGAGAGCAGGGTGCTCTCCCTGGACGGGCTGGAGCCGGGAGAAGAGTACGAGATCGTCATCACCAACCAGGCGGGACTGTACCGCTACCGCATCGGTGACATCATAAAATGCGAGGGCTACGTGAACGACTGCCCCCTGATCTCCTTCTCCCGCAGAAAGGGCCACTTCATCAGCATCTGCGGGGAAAAGACCACTGAGGCCGATCTGGCGGAGCTCGTGAGGAGGCTCGAGGAAAGAAGCCGCTGCAGGATAGAGAACTGGCTGGTGTACGCGGACTACGACACCAATCCCGCCCACTACGTGCTCGCCGCGGAGAACAGCGAAGGAAGGGATCTGAGAAGCTTTTCCGAGGAGGCGGAAGAGGACATGAGACACATCAGCAAGCTCTATGACCGTTTCCGGGTGAACACCACCATAGGCCCCTTCCAGATCGTGAACCAGGCTCCCGGCACCCACGGGGAGTGGAAGGCAGCGAGGATCGCGAAGGGCACAGCTCCCACCCAGGTCAAGCCCGTAAGGCTCCTGGACACACAGGAGAAGAAGGAATTCTTCCTCTCCAGGATCGAAAAGTAGGCTCTGGCGCCTTCCTGTACCGGGAAGGCGCTTTTGTGTGAGGGAGGGAACCGTTAACCGTTTTCCGAAAACAGGTTGACAATACTTCCTTCATGTGCTAACATAGCCGGAAAGAAAGCGAGATCACCATGACTGACAGAACATTATCCCGCATCTTCGGAACAAAAAGGATCACGGTATGCGCCCTGTGCACCACCCTGATGGTCATCTGTTCCTGGATCAGCATACCTCTTCTAATACCCTTTACTCTTCAGACCTTCGCGGTATGCCTCATATCATCCCTTTTCGGATATGCCACAGCCGTCATGAGCCTTGTGCTTTACATGCTGCTGGGGATCTTCGGGCTGCCGGTGTTTTCCGGCTTCAGGGCGGGCGTGTCGGTGCTTGCCGGCCCCACCGGCGGATACATCATCGGATTTTTCGCCACTGCCCTGTGCGCGGGATATTTCCCGGAAAGGTACGGACGCACAGGCGCGGTGCTGATCCTCTCCATGAGCGCGGGAGTGATCCTGTGCTACGCTTTCGGCACGGCATGGTTCGTATGGGTGTACATGCGCTTTGCAGCCCCGGTGAGCTTCGCTTCCGCCCTGAGCATGTGCGTCGTGCCCTACATACCGGCGGACGCGGCGAAGATCGTTCTGTCGTCCATGCTCGTCAGAAGGATATATCCGTTGATCGGCAGGAGGAAAATATGACAAGCGATGAAGTTTTCAGGATACTGTGGGAAAGCGGATCCGAATTCGTTTCCGGAGAGGATATGGCCTCCGACCTGTGCGTCTCACGCACCGCAGTGTGGAAGGCGGTAAAGGCCCTGAAGGAGCGGGGCTACGACATAGAATCCGTACCGAACCGGGGCTACCGTCTCAGGGGGACCGATAACGTCCTGAGCGTCGGAGGCATCCGGCAGTTTCTGAGGCACCGGGAGCTGGACATAGAGGTGCACCGAACCCTTACCTCCACCAACACGGTCCTAAAGAGGATGGCGGAGGACGGCTGCGCCGAGGGAAAGGTCATCATAGCCCTGGAGCAGACCGCGGGACGGGGCAGGATGGGCCGCAGCTTCTATTCCCCCATCGGAAGCGGCCTGTACATGAGCATCCTCATACGCCCCGAGAGCGAAGTGAAGGACATGGCGGCCATGACGGCCTTCAGCGCCGTGTGCGTATGCCAGACCATCGAGGAGGTCTGCGGCATCCATGCCTGCATCAAGTGGGTCAACGACGTCATGATCGGAGGAAAGAAGATCTGCGGGATCCTCACGGAGGGCGCCGTGGAGAGCGAGAGCGGGATGCTCAACTATGCCGTCATAGGCATAGGCATCAACATAGACATACCCTCGGGAGGCTTCCCGGAGGACATAGTGGAGACCGCGGGCAGCCTTTACCGCACTTCTCCCGGAAACATGCTGAGCTGCCGCCTCGCGGCGGGCATACTGGACAGGATAATGGACATCTACCGCCTGGGAGGAAGGAAGGAGGCCCTGGAGGAATACCGCAGACGCATGTACCTTACGGGAAGACCGATCAACATCATGAACGGAGGAAGGATCCGCGCCCGGGCCACGGCGGTGGGGGTGGCGGACGACCTGGGACTGATCGTACGCTACGACGACGGCAGCGAGGAAGTCCTCTCCAGCGGAGAGGTGAGCGTGAGGGAAAACAGGAATTGCACGAAAAAGCGCTGAGAACAGCGCTTTTTTCATGCTATGATCATTTATTGTTTTTCAGGTACACCCTGCACTCCCAGCTCCTGGCATCGAAGCCTCTCTTCGTGAGGGGGGCGTCATCATAGTTGGAGAGGATCAGCTCATACTCCGAAAGATCGATGCCCTTCGGGGCGCGGAAGCGCCCGGGGGATGAGGAGAAGCGGCAGATCACGACGAGGGAGGCGTCAGTGTCATACCTTTCGTAAACGTAGAACCTGCCGGAAAGGGGCATGTACTCCCTGTAGGAGCCGTTTTTCACCACGGGGATGCTCTTTCTGAGTTCCACCGCTTTTCTGTAGAAGTTCAGTACGCTCTGAGGATCCTTCTGCTGGTCCTCCGCGTTTATCTCGGTGTAGCCGGGATTTACGTGGAACCAGGGCTCGGCCTCCGAGAAGCCCGCGTGCTTTTTCCCGCTCCACTGCACAGGGGTCCTGGCGTGGTCCCTTGATGCCTTGGAATAGATCCTGAGCCTTCTTTGCACGCTCAGGGACGTCCTGGTATTGAGGGTCTGCACGTCCTGATAATCCTCCAGTGTTCTGGCGGGATAGTTGATCATCCCCAGCTCCTGCCCCTGGAAGATGAAGGGAGTGCCCTTCTGGAACAGGTAGCAGCAGGCCAGAAGCTTCGCGCTCTCGCCTCTGAACTCCTCGCTGCCGTAGCGGGACACCACCCTGGAATGGTCGTGGTTCTCAAGGTAGAGCATGTTCCAGCCTTTGCCTTCAAGGCTCTTCTGCCAGGAGGAGAAGCGGCGCTTGAGCTTTCTCAGGGAGAAGGGCATCCTGACGTAGTCCACGAAAAGGCAGTCGGCGCACATTGTCTCGAACTGTATCATCATGTCCAGCTCGTTGTCATCGCTCTCGGTGATGTATTCCAGAGCCTTCTTGGGCGTGACCAGCGGGGCCTCCGCCAGCACCAGGCAGTCATATTTGCCCAGCACGTCCCGTCTGAACTCGGAAAGATATTCGTGGAGCCTGGGCCCATGGGAATAATGGAAGATCCCCTTCGAAGCCGGCAGCAGCTTATCGTCCGGCAGACCCTCCCTTTTGGAGATGAAGGTTATGACGTCCTCCCTGAAGCCGTCCACTCCCATATCCAGCCAGAAGGTCATGATCTTTTTTATCTCCTCCCTCACCAGGGGGTTATCCATGTTCAGGTCCGCCTGCTCGGGAGCGAAAAGGTGCAGATAGTACTGCCCTCTCACATCGTCCCACTGCCAGGCCTTCCCCCCGAACATGCTGTCCCAGTTGTTGGGGAGACGGCCGCCTGCTTTCGGGTCCCTCCAGATGTAGTAATCGGTATAGGGGTCGATCCTCTGCCTGGACTTTAAAAACCATTCATGCTCCGTGCTGGTATGGTTCACCACCAGGTCCATTATCACCTTCATGCCCCTTTCGTGGGCCCCCTCCAGGACCTTTCTGAAAGCCTCCATGCCTCCGAATTCGCCGGAGATGTCCATGTAGTCCGAAACGTCGTATCCGCAGTCCACTCCCGGCGAGGGATACAATGGCGAGAACCATATGGCGGTGCAGCCGAGATCCCTGATGTAATCCAGCTTTTCCAGCACGCCGTAGAGGTCCCCCATGCCGTCGCCGTCCCCGTCCTTGAAGCTGCGGGGCCATATCTGATAGAAGACCGCGTCCTTGTACCAGTAAGTTTTATCCATATCCGCCTCCCGTTAGATGATAGCACAATATGAGCGCATTGCCGCCCCAAAAAGGGAAAAGACTCTCGAAGGAGCCCTGGATGTTCATTATCACTGTCCCTGCCGTGAGCGCCTTTCCCGCACCTTCAGGGTGATGTATCCCGCCAGGACCACCAGGCCGCTGACCAGGGTGCACAGGTAGAAGGATACTCCCCTTCCCAGCATCTCCAGCATGAAGGCGTCCTCCGCGCCGATCAGGTCGGTGAAGGCGTCTATCATCAGAAAGTCCGCCACGCCCATGGCACCGGGCACAGGCACGCAGCAGTAGCCCACCGTGACCATGCACTGGGCTGAAAAGATCCTCAGACCGGTCCTGAGGCTGCCGTCCATACCGATGTAAAGGAGCATGGGCACCGCGATCTGGCATGCCCTCTGGGCGATGTTCATAAGAAAGGCGGAAAGGACCTCCTTTTTCTTCGTCCGCATCAGGGATGAACACAGCTCAAAATCCTTCCGGGCCTCATCGATCCGCCCCAGCCGGGCCGAAACGTCTTCTTCGCTCCTTTTCCTCATGATCCACACCGTGACGGAGCGCAGGATATCGAAGATACGGTGGCTCTTCGCCATGGCGGCGAAGAAGAGCATCGTCAGACCGAAAAGCGCTGCAAGGCCTCCCGCCACCAGGATCTTTGAGACCAGGCGGAAGTTCAGGAAAAGCACCGGCTCGCAGATGACCGCGACGAGTCCCAGAAGCACGGTGGCTACGGTGTAGAGGATAAGGTTCACCAGCATCACCACGGCGCAGATGCCCGCCGGGATGCCGTGCTTTATCATGAAGAACACAGCCGCGGGCTGTCCTCCGGTGGCTGACGGGGTCACCGCGGAAAAGTAGGCGTCGGAAGCGGAATACATCAGCCCCTTAAGAGGGGACACAGGGTATCCGATGCCCGAAAGGAGGGTCACGACCGCCGCTCCTTCAAAGACGACGTAGAGCAGGGAGGATATGACCGCCAGGATGACCCAGAAGGCTTTCGCGTCCCTGAGCTCCTCAACGATCTCAGAAGGGGACTTCTCCCCGCTGAGAGCAAAGACAGCCCACAGGGTGAAGGCTGCCAGCAGCAGTGAAAATATGTTCCAGAAGATCTTCCTGATCACACTTTTATCCATGCGCTCTCTCCGGCAGTATTTGTTACATTTTACCATCCGGCAGAAAAGAAACCGCTTTTTTCGGCGATTTTTAATGATATTATCATCGTGCCCCGGCTCAGTCGTCCCGAAGGAGCGAATGAAGGAGCCTTTCGCGGTCCTTCATGAAAAGGGACGTGACCCTGTAGGACTCGGTATCCTCGTAATCCACATGCTTAAGGGGCCCGTCAAAGCTTATGATGTCCGCTCCGGGCAGTCCCAGAAGTATCGGCGAATGGGTCACGATGATAAACTGGGCCCCCCGGGAAGCCGTGAAATGGATATCGGCAAGCAGGCTCAGCTGCCTCTGGGGCGAAAGGGCGCTCTCGGGCTCGTCCATGAGGTAGAGGCCTCCCTCCCTCAGCTCGTCGTCCATCAGTTTCAGAAAGCCCTCCCCGTGGGAGCGGTGATGGTAGAGCCCGGAGCGGTCCGCCCTGTACTCCTCCTCCATGGTGGCCACGTTGTAGAAGCTCTCAGCCCTGTAGAAGTACGCCCGCGAAGGGCGGGACGCTCCCCTGCTGAGGGTCACATGCTCCCCCAGCTCCGAATGGGAATCGTAGGTGGAGAAATTGTAGTTCACAGTGCCTCCCTCCGGGTTGAAGCCCCAGCTGACGGCCATGGCCTCCAGGAGGGTGGACTTGCCCGTGCCGTTCTCCCCCACGAAAAAAGTCACAGGAGCCTTCAGCGGTATGCTCTCCATGCCGCTTATGGCTTCTATGTCCCTGAGATAAGAAGAAGGGGATATCCCCTCCCAGTCGATCATTATACCGTCTATGAAAAGACCCGTCAGACCCATTTCTCTCCTCCCTTATGACACGGTCCCTATACCCCGTAAAGGATGCCCAGGTTCCTGATGTCCGCGTCGCGGATCATGTCGTTCACGCTGAAGGCATGCTTCTGCATGTCGGAGCAGTCCGCCCTGGTGAGACCCATATCCGTCAGGGCCTCTCCCGTCAGGGAACAGATCTTCTCCATGAGAAGATACTTTTCCTCAGCGTCATCCCCGTCATTGGATCCGGTGAGTATAGTGTAAAGGGTGTCCCCGATATCTCCCATCACGTCAAGATCCCTCAGGGCCCGGAAGCTCCACTTGTAATATGGCATGTATTCCCTGTTCATGAGAAAGACCGCTTCCATGGCGCTCTTCACGAACTCGCCGGCGGCCAGCTGGGCCGCAGCTTTATCCCCCCTCTTTATCAGGCGGGGATAATTGTACTGCCCGGACTGGTTCATGAGGAAAAGATGGCCCGCGAGCTTTTTGAGCCTCACGTCCTGAGGCATCTCTTTGAGCATCTCCCGGATGCGGGTGAACTCCCCGTAATTGTCGAAAAAGACCTTTCCTGACACAGCTTCCCTCAGAGCCTGGGAGGGCACGGAGAACCAGCTGTAAAGATCCATCTCTCCGCCGGTCATTCCCGCGTGGAGCCGATAGAAGTCCATGGTCCTGATGACCCCGAGGCGGCTTCCTCCCGCGGGCGAGAGGCGGCTTCTCTTAAAACCCATGAATTCGTTGGGCAGACGGGCGTACGCCCTCTCCAGCAGGAACGCGCTCCTTCTGGAAACGACGTCCTCCCCCGGGATAAATATGCAGAAGCCCGGCTCGAAGTCGTGGTCCCGGGATATCTCATCGTCGTAGCCCAGGCACTCGCTGCCGGCTCCCGCGAGACCGCAGGCAAGAAAAGGAAGGAGGTCCCCGAACTCGCTTTCCAGCACGGGCCTCCCGTATTCATTGAAATATCTTTCCGACAGTTCAAGTCCCTTCACTGTTTTCCCCTTTTAGGATCGTTTCGCTTCTGGCAGATAGCTCCGAAGCGTATTCGCCGAAGCCGTAATAGTCGAAGCCCGGAGCGAGCCTCGCGCATTCCCAGGCGTAATAGCCGTCCCGGACCGTCTGAGGGTCTTCCATCAGCTCCATGGCGCCCCTGACATAGCCTTGGATGTCGGAAAAGCTCACGTCCTCCCCCTTCATGAGGGCCACGCAGTCCGCCATGTTCATCAGGGTCACCGCTCTCTGCACCTGGGATGAGGGGACCTTCTCCATGGCCTCAAGAGCCCTGCCGAAGCTTTCCATGGCATCAACGTACCGGCCGCAGTCCGTCATGGCCAGGGCCATGTTGTTGTAAAGGCCGCCGAGATACGAGCTGTCCGCGGATGAGTGTCCCTCATAGATCGCCTTTGCCTTTTCAAAGTATCCCAGGGCCCGCTCAGGCTGACCGAATGCGGTGCATACGGTGCCGCAGTTCACGTAGCATGTGGCGGCGCTGAGGCTATCCTCCATGTCCAGACGGCGCATCACGATAAGGGCCTCCTCCAGGCTCCCGAAGGCCTTTTCGGAGTTCCCCTGCTTTCGCCAGAAGCCCATCATCTCGTTGAGGATGCTGAATTCCCCCCGTTTGTCGCCGTTGTACCTCGCTTCCGAGAGCCAGTAGTCGAGATGCCTGGCTGCGGCGGAGAATTCCCCCCTGTTCACGTAATCGTCCAGCTTTTCGGTGATCCTCCCCATGGGCAGGGACGATGACGCGTACCGCCTGCCGGTCGCGGGATCGCACAGAAGGCACGCTTCGTCCGTATAATCTTCCTTTTCAAGATGAGCTCTGTCCATCAGGGCTGTTCCTCCACTTCCGAGTCATAGTACATGATAATATGGATATCGTCCATCTCATCCCCCTTGACGGTTATGTATGCCCCTTCATCCGTGAAGAGGACTTCGAAGTTCTCCTCCCCCGCCTTCGCCCCGTCGTTTTTCACCTCCGCCTCTGCGGAGGAGACCTTCCTGCGGCCGCTTAAAAGATCCATCCTGCACTTTACGGGGCCGAAGGGAAAGTCCGGCTCCCCGATCATGTATACGTTTACGCGCCACGCCCCGTCGGGGGAAACGTATTCCGCCGCGGGGACGGCTCTGTATTCCGTGACATAGACGAACCATGCCGCAGCGGCGGCGGCAACGAAAAGCGCCGCTGCGAGGAGCTTAAGGATGAGCTTCCCGTACCTTCTTTTCCCGTCCATTCAGGCCTGATCCCTCACTTTGGGCGAAAAGAGCTTTATCACCGCGGGATAGAGGGCGACTATGTAGAACACCCTTATGATGTCCTTGGCGAAATGTCCCCAGTGCTCCCCCAGAAGGGCGTACAGGGGAGAGCCTATAAGCTTGATGATCGCCCAGAGGCCGGCGAGGCCCACGGCGCAGAGGATGATCCCCCTGCCGTTCAGACCGGTGGACTCGAAGCGGATCCACTTTTTCTCCACGTATCTGGCGATGCAGAACGCGATGATCTTGGCGATGTCGCCGTAGCCGTCGTTCATCATCTTCTGGGGGTCCACCAGGAGCTTTCCGTCCAC
>CADBPP010000319.1 GCA_902796565.1 uncultured Eubacteriales bacterium
GGTTCCGCTTCCTACAGAAAGGCTCTCACCGAAGCCTGGGACGGCTCGAGGCTCGACATGGAGGTGTTCGACGGGCTCTTTCCCCTTATGATCTCCCTGGGATGCGCCATGGAGTGCGCCCTCTTCAGGATGAGCCGCCCGTTTTCCCTCGGGGAGAAAGCCCGCAGTATGTACGTCTCTTTTCTCAGAGAGCATGATCTCTACGCCGTGGAGACGGTGCTCGGAAAGGACGATCCGGCGGCGCTGGACATGCTGCAGCGGGAGGGTCTGCTCCTGCCGGAACACATGGATGAATACACGCTCGCAGCGGAAAAGACCGCCTCGACCCAGATGAGGGCGGCTTTGCTGGAATATCAGAACAGGCTCGCGCCGCAGAGGACAAGCGGATTCGAGCTGGAAGGATTATAGGAAAGGAGGGGACGTGATGGAACTGGATATCAGGGACGGGATCCTTCTCGGGATCAGCGGCATGGAAGAGAACATCACCCTTCCCGAGGGCATCATTTCCCTCGGGCCCTTCTGCTTTTCCTCAGATCCCTCCCTTCGTAGCGTAAGGCTCCCCGAGAGCCTCAAAAGCATAGGGAAGGACTCATTTTACGGCTGCAGCGCCCTGGAAAACGTCCATATCCCCTCAGGCGTCTGTGTGATAGAAGAGAACGCCTTCGCCCGCTGCACGGCGCTTCGCGATATCGTCCTGCCGAAGGGCCTTGTCAGCATAGAGACCAACGCCTTCGCCTGGTGCGCGGCACTGGAGAGGGTGGCCTTCAACGAAGGCCTCAGATCCATCGGTGACTATGCCTTCTATTCCTGCTCGTCCCTGAGGGAAGCCCTGCTGCCTCTGACCCTTGAAGAGGTGGGTGCAGGCGCCTTTGAATCCTGTTCCCTGATGAGGAGGGTGTCCCTTCCCGAGGGCCTTAAAAGCCTGGGGAAAAGCTCCTTCAGCTTCTGCCGCACCGTAAGAAGACTGGAGATCCCCGAGAGCATCACGGTCCTTCCCGACAGCTGCTTTGCCTGGTGCGTCTCCGTAAGGGAAGTGCTCCTTCCCTCCGGCCTGACATCCGTCGGGGACTACTGCTTCTTCAGCTGCGGCTGTCTGGAACGGGTGGATCTTCCCGGGGCTCTCAGGTACCTGGGCACGGAATGTTTCTCGACCTGTTCTCTCAGGGAAGTGATGATCCCCGAAAGCGTCACGGCCACAGGGGAAGGGCCCTTCTATCACAACCCGGGGATATCACTCACAGTGTTCTCATCCGCCAGGTTCGACCCGATGCACCTCGCCTGCATAGACTGTCCTTCCGACGGCGAGGAGACCAAGGGAGCCACCATCTACCTGGACCATTCCATCGGGATCTTCGATCCTTCCACGGAGACGGTAAGCGTCCTCCCGGTGTTCAACGACGCCTCCAGCGTCTACCGCTACCGGGTGATCGTGTCCCGCTCCTTCAGGGAGGGAGGGGACCTGTGCGTTCTGGACGAGGCCCTGGCGGACGCCATCTCATCCTCCACCCTCGTGAGGACCGCCCTTTTCAGGCTGAGACGCCGCGGGGAGCTGGCCGAGGAACTCAGGGAAAAGTACACCGAAGTGATCGCCCAAAACGCCTGTCTGGTGATGGATGAGGCATTGAAAAACGACGACCTGGAAAGCGTCATGCTGCTGTCGGAAGCGGGAGTGCTTTCCGGGATGGATACGGATCCCTACATCGAGGAAGCTTCCCGCAGACGGTGTACGGATATCTGCGCGTATCTCATGGAAGAAAAAAACTCAAGGAAACTGACCGGTACCAGTGTCCTGGATGAACTTATCTTATGACTGTTAAGGAGAAATCATCATGGACTTACTGATCGAAAACGGAGTTCTGAGAAGGGTACGCACCTCTGAGGAGAGGATAACCATACCCGAGGGTGTGGTCACTATCAGCCAGGGTGCCCTGAGCTACAGGGGAGGCATCAAAAGGATCGCCCTTCCCTCCACCCTTAAAAGGATCGACGACTGGGGATTTGCCAGCTGCAGGGACCTGGAAGAGCTGGAGATCCCGGACAGTGTGGAGTACATAGGCTCCAGCGCCTTCATGGGCTGCGGTGCCCTCAGAAGGATCATCCTGCCTAAGGGTCTTGAGGAACTGAAAAACGACAGCTTTTCCTACTGCCGGAGCCTGGCGGAGGTAAAGCTTCCCGAATCCCTTCGCCTGATCGGCCGCTGCTGCTTCTTTCACGCGGAGAATCTGTGCAGGATAGATCTGCCCGACGGCCTTGAGGAGATCGGCTACCAGGCCTTCAGGGCCACCGCCCTGAGCGAGATCCGAATACCGGTAAGCCTCCGCTCCATGGGCAGGGGCGCCTTTTCCAACGATCCCGGCATCGCCATACATCTTTATGACACGATAGGCTATGTCCCCAACGACATGTGCATCATTTTCGCCACCGGCGTGGAGTCGGTGGACCGTTTCACTTCCCATTCAGTTACCGTTACGGATCACTTAAGCGGAGAGCTTCTCCTTTCCGTCCCCATGTTCCCCGACGAATCCGACTCCTGGATGAAGGTCCTGGGCAGGGTCTGGGGGGATCTGTCCCGTTTCGACATGTCAAAGATCGACGGAGCCTTCAGACTGATCCGCTCCTTTGAGACGAAAAGGGACGTGGCCCTCTACAGGCTCAAAAACCCCATCGCCCTTTCGGAGGAACCCAGGCAGAC
>CADBPP010000320.1 GCA_902796565.1 uncultured Eubacteriales bacterium
CTGTACAATTCCTCCTCGCCCCACGGCATGATAGCCGTCGACGGAAGGGACTGCACGTTCCTGGCGGTGGTGCTTCCCGGCGAGGACGTGGGAGAGACCGTCATCACCGATACGATGCTTCCCGGCGAGAGGAAGAACCGCCCCCTGGCGGTGGACCGCTTCATCGAATGCACGGAGGACGAAAAGGGCATGCTCAAGAACATCGAGTTCAAGGAGTCCGACAGCTTCAACTTCGCCTTCGACGTGGTGGACGAGATCGCCCGCAGGGAGCCCCAGAAGCTGGCTCTGCTGCACGTGGACCGGGACATGATGGAGAGGCGCTTCACCTTCCGCGACATCAAGCGCATGTCCGCCCAGATGGCCAACTATTTCAGGGCCCTGGGCATCAGGAAGGGGGATCGGGTGATGCTGGTCATGCAGAGGCACTACCAGTTCTGGCCCGCCATCATAGGACTGCACAAGCTGGGAGCGATAGCGATACCCGCCACCCACCAGCTCCAGGCCCATGACTACGAATACCGCTTCAATTCCGCGGGGGTCAAGGCGATCCTTTGCGCCATGGATCCCAACGTCCCGGTGCAGGTGGACGAGGCACAGCTGTCCTCCCCGAGCCTTGAGACGAAGATCCTCATAGGAGGGAGCAGGGAAGGCTGGAGGAACTTCGACGACGAGTTCCCCATGTATTCCCCCCATTTCTACCGTACGGACTCATCCCCCTCAGGGGACGACCCCATGGTGATGTTCTTCACCTCCGGCACCACGGGATACCCGAAGATCGCCACCCACAGCTACAAGTATCCTCTGGGACACTTCGTCACCGCCAAGTACTGGCACGGGGCGAAGTACAACGGGCTGCACTTCACCATCTCCGATACAGGCTGGGGAAAGGCCCTGTGGGGCAAGCTCTACGGGCAGTGGATGTGCGAGAGCGCCGTGTTCGCCTATGACTTCGAGCGCTTCGACGCCACGAAGATCCTGCCGATGTTCGCGAAGTACGGCATAACCAGCTTCTGCGCGCCTCCCACCATGCTCAGGATGATGATGAGGGCGGACATCACGAAGTACGACATGTCCACCGTGGAGCACATGACCACCGCGGGAGAGGCCCTGACGCCGGAGATCTACAACGCCTTCGACAAGCTCAAGGGCATCAAGATCAGGGAGGGCTTCGGCCAGACCGAGACCACCCTTACCGTGGCGAACCTTCTGGGCGACACCTACAAGGTGGGCTCCATCGGAAAGAACATACCCTTCTACGATATAGTGCTGCTGGACGGGGACGGCAACGAGCTCCCCACCGGTGAGACCGGAGAGATCTGCATAAGGACCTCGGAGAAGGTGCCCTGCGGACTGTTCCTGGGATACTTCAACAACGCGGAAGCCACGCAGAACGCCTGGCATGACGGCTACTACCATTCCGGAGACCTGGCGTGGAAGGACGAGGACGGCTTCTTCTGGTTCGTGGGAAGGATCGACGACGTCATCAAGTCCTCCGGCTACCGTATCGGGCCCTTCGAGGTGGAGAGCGTCATACTGGAACTGCCCTATGTCATGGAGTGCGGCGTGTCCGCGGCTCCGGACGAGGTCAGAGGGCAGGTGGTGAAGGCCACCATCGTGCTCACCGATGACGTGAAGCCCTCGGACGAACTGATCAAGGAGATCCAGGATTACGTCAAGAAGAAGACCGCTCCCTACAAGTACCCCCGCATCGTGGAGTTCAGGGATCATCTTCCCAAAACAATTAGCGGAAAAATTCAGCGCTACAGACTGTGATCTGTGATATAATATTTAAAATCATTTTTCAGCATGGAAAGGAGAGGGGATTGAAAAGGGTAAGCATCTTTTCCGGACACTACGGATCGGGAAAGACCAACGCGGCCATAAATTACGCGAGACTGATCCGCTCTATGGGTCACGAAGTGATCATAGCGGACCTGGACATAGTGAATCCCTACTTCCGCACCAAGGACAGCGAGGAGATGCTGGCCCGGGAGGGGATAGAGATGATCTCCCTGCCCTTCGCCAACAGCAACGTGGACCTTCCCAGCATACCCTCCGAGGCCTACCGCCTCGTGCAGGACAGGAGCCGCTATGCGGTAATCGACCTGGGAGGGGACGACCGGGGAGCCCTGGCCATGGGACGCTTCGCCCCCTACATCATAGAGGAAAATGATTACGACATGTTCTTTGTGGTGAACTTCTACCGTCCCCTTACCACCACGGCGGCGGACGCGATGGAAGTCATCAGGGAGATAGAGGGATCCACCGCGCTGCGGTTCAGCGGCATAGTGAACGATTCCAACCTGGCCTCTGAGACCGACAGGGAGACCATACTCTCGACCCTGCCTCTGGCGGAGGAGCTGTCGGCCCTCTCGGGGCTGCCCGTCGTCTTCACCTGCGTGGACGCGGCAATGAAGGATAAGCCCGATATAAAGGATCTGTTCGAGCTGACGCTGCAGGAAAAATATTATTAGAAAACATAGGAGGAGCGGATGCCAAAGGTTACTTTTGCTACGGATGTTTGCAAGGGCTGCGGACTTTGCGTCGAGGCATGCCCGAAGGATATCATTATCCTTTCCAAAGACAGGCTCAATAAGAAAGGCCATTCTCCCGCCGAGATCACCGACGAGGAGAAATGCACAGGCTGCGGATTCTGCGCGACCATGTGTCCCGACTGTGTGATCAGAGTTGAAAAGTGAGGAAAAGAAAATGCCAGAAAAAGTTTTGATGAAGGGCAATGAAGCCATGGCAGAAGCCGCCATCCGCGCGGGCTGCCGTCATTATTTCGGTTATCCCATCACCCCTCAGACCGAGGTCGCCGCGTACATGGCGAAGAGGATGCCCCAGATAGGCGGAGTGTTCCTCCAGGCAGAGAGCGAGATAGCCGCCATCAACATGGTCTACGGCGTGGCCAGTACGGGAAAGAGGGTCATGACCTCTTCCTCGAGCCCCGGAGTATCCCTCAAGCAGGAAGGTATCTCCTACATAGCGGGAGCCGATCTTCCCGCGCTGATCATAAACGTGCAGAGAGGCGGACCCGGTCTCGGAGGCATCCAGCCTTCCCAGTCCGACTATTTCCAGGCCACCAAGGGCGGCGGACACGGTGACTATCACCTCATAGTCTTCGCTCCCTCCAGCGTCCAAGAGATGGCGGACCTGCCGAGGCTCGCATTCGATCTGGCGGACAAGTACCGCATGCCGGCGATGATCCTCGCCGACGGCACCCTGGGACAGATGATGGAGCCCGTGGTCCTTCCCGAGGACGAGCCCGTGATGATCGAGAAGCCCTGGGCAGTCACAGGCACTCAGATGAAGAGGCCCCACAATGTCATCAATTCCCTGTACCTTCAGCCGGACGAGCTGGAAAACCTCAACTTCGGCCGCTACGACCGCTACAAGATCGTGGAGAGGGATGAGGTGAGATACGAGTCC
This sequence comes from uncultured Eubacteriales bacterium, assembly GCA_902796565.1. Taxonomy (GTDB): domain Bacteria; phylum Bacillota; class Clostridia; order Eubacteriales; family Anaerofustaceae; genus RUG14186. The sequence continues at coordinate 3,433 of CADBPP010000320.1, forward strand.
TACCTTATGGAGGACGCCGAATACTGCGTAGTGGCCACCGGCATCGCCGCCAGGGTCACGAAGAACGCCGTCAACGCCGCCAGGGCAAAGGGCATAAAGGTGGGCATGATCCGTCCCATCACCCTGTGGCCCTTCCCGAAGAAGATCCTCAGGGAGACCGCGTCGAAGGTAAAGGCGTTTTTGGTGGTGGAACTCTCCATGGGCCAGATGGTGGAAGACGTTAAGCTCGCCATCGAGTGCAGCCGTCCCGTGGATCTGTGCTGCCATACCGGCGGCATCATCGTGTCCCCGGAGCAGGTCATGGATTATATTGAAAAAATGGCAGGAGGTAACAGGTAATGAGCATTGTGTTTGAGAAACCGAAAAGCCTTACGGACGTTGAACTGCATTACTGCCCCGGATGCACCCACGGCATCATCCACCGTCTGGTGGCCCAGGCGATAGACGATCTGGGTATCGAGGGCCGTACCATCGGAGTCGCTCCGGTGGGATGCGCAGTCATGTGCTATGATTATTTTTCCTGCGACATGGTGGAAGCAGCCCACGGCAGAGCGCCCGCCGTCGCCACAGGCATCAAGAGGAGCCTTCCCGAGAACATCGTTTTCACATATCAGGGAGACGGGGATCTGGCCAGCATCGGCATGGCCGAGACTGTGCACTCCGCCACCCGTAACGAGAACATCACGATAGTGTTCGTGAACAACGCGATCTACGGAATGACCGGAGGCCAGATGGCTCCCACGTCCCTCCCGGGACAGGTCACCCAGACATCCCCCTACGGAAGGGATGTGGCGGTGGCAGGCTACCCCATCAGGGTATGCGAGATGCTCTCCCAGCTCGACGGACCGGAATTCATCGCCAGAGTCGCGGTGAACAACGTCAAGAACGTCAACAACGCCAGGAAGATCATAAAAAAAGCCTTCGAGAACCAGGTGAACAACAAGGGATTCTCCCTGGTGGAAGTCATCTCCTCCTGTCCCACCAACTGGGGCCTCACACCTTCAGAGGCGCTCAAGTGGGTGGACGAGAAGATGATCCCCTACTATCCCCTGGGAGTATACAAGGACAGAAGCGCGAAGGAGGAGAACTGAAATGACTGAGAACATCCTTATCGCAGGCTTCGGCGGACAGGGCATCCTGTTCACGGGAAAGGTACTGGCCTACAAGGGCCTCCTGGAGGGACGCAACCTCAGCTGGCTGCCTTCCTACGGTCCCGAGATGAGGGGCGGCACCGCCAACTGCGGAGTCATCCTCAGCGACGAACCGGTGGGCTCCCCCATAGTGAACCATCCCGACGTGCTGATCGCCATGAACCTTCCCTCGCTGGACAAGTATGAGAAGGAAGTGGTCCCCGGAGGAAAGATCTTCGTGGACTCCGCCCTCATAGAGCGCAAGGTGGAGCGTACCGACGTGGACGTGTACTACGTTCCCGTCACGAAGATGGCCAAGGACAACGCCACTCCCGGTCTTGCCAACATGATCATGCTGGGCAAGGTCCTCAAGGAGTGCGGCATGCGTACCGACGACATCGAGGAGACCCTCAAAAAGGTCATCCCCGCGAAGCA
>CADBPP010000321.1 GCA_902796565.1 uncultured Eubacteriales bacterium
GATCTGCTCCTCGAAGGCCTGCCTTTGCTCTTCGGCCTTCTTCTTGGCGTCGGCCTGGGCCGCCTGGATCTGCTCCTCGAAGGCCTGTCTCTGCTCTTCAGCCTTCTTCATGGCCTCCTCATGCTGTGCCTTTATGCGGCTGAGCTCCTCATCGAAGGACGCCTTCTCGGATTCCCTCAGGGAGGCTTCCTCCTCCACGAGCCTTTCAGCGGCCTGCTTGGCCAGTTCTACCATCTTCTGGGAGGCTTCTTTTTCCGCTCTCAGCTCCTCGTTCTCCTTCAGGAGGTCCTCATGGGACTGCTGGTAACGGGTCTCGTACTCTTCCCTGAGCAGGTTGAGCTGGCGCTCCATCTCCGCTTTGAGTTCAGAGGTGCGCTGCTCCTCGGAGGCTCTTATCTCGGCCTCTCTCTCCTCGACCATACGGGCGATGTCCTGCTCGTCCTTTTCCCTTCTGAGCCTTTCCAGCTCGGCCTTCTCCTCCTCTGCCTGATGGATACGGTCCAGTTCCTCCTGGGCCTTTCTCAGTCTCTCTATCTCAGCCTGTTTCTCGGCTTCCTTTTTCTCTTCCTCCGCTCTGATGCGGTCGGCTTCCGCCTGTCTGAGCCTTTCCAGCTCGGCCTTTTCTTCCTGTTCCTTTCTCAGGCGCTCATCCTCTTCCTTCTGGCGGCCGCTGCGGACCTGCTCTCTGAGGGCTTCGAGCTCTTCCCTGAGGGCCCTCTGCTCTTCCTCCTTCTGGGAAGCCTGCTGCTTCTTCAGCTCCTCAAGCTCGGAATGCACCTGGTCCTCGCTGAGATCCTCCACCGATGAGAGGGTGAAGGGCGCCGTCCTGCCGGCCTGATATCTGGAATCGATCGCTCTGTTTATATCCCATACGACGGAAGGGTTGTCCCTGGGTATCAGATCCGCTTCATCCTGCAGAACGATGCTCCTGCGCCTGTCCTCCAGGGTGGTGTCCGAGAGCCTGTCCCGTCTCTGGACCATCTCCCTTTCCCTCTGATCCAACTGAACGTACTTGACGAAGAGCTCCCTCTCCCTTTCCTCCAGCGTCTTGTTCTTGTCGCTGAGGCTCATGTACATGTTCTTGATGTCGGAAACGAGGGAGTCGATGATCTCCTGTTTCTTGATCTTTGCCAGGGCCGCGTCCGCGTTCCTTGAATACTGGTCGTCATTTCTGTTGTCCATTTTTCCTTCTTCCTGTCCGTAACGTGAATATTGTCTCCGGTCCGGTTCATCGGATCCGGTCTTTTCTATACCGAAGATGTTCCTGAGCTCCCTTGATGCGGCAGATTCGGTGGTATCCGTTTCCGTGCTCCGGGGGATGATCTCCTCCCCGGGAGCGCTTTCTTCCATATCCTCGATGTTGACGGCTTCCTGCACACTGGCCTCGATGTCCTCCGCTGCGTATCCGGGGAGGGTACCCTCATCGGCCGTGTCCCGAACTTCAGCCGGGGATGCCTGCTGCGTTTCGGCGGCGGGTCCGTCCGCCCCTTCTTCCTTCTGCTCCGCCTCATCGGGGACGCTGCTGACTGCTGCGGTGATCTCCGGCGCCGCCGGTATATCCGCCGCCAGATACTCGTCGGTTATCCCGTCGATCTCGCTGGCCAGCTCGTCGGAACTGGGGACCGGGCTCATTACCTGCACCGGTTCGTCCTGGGGCTGATCCCCTGGGCTCTCCGGGAACACGCCGCTAAGATCCAGATCGCTGAAGCGCACTTCCGAGACCGGCTCATCGTCCCGGACCGCGCTCTCTTCAATGGAAGGATCGCTGTCCGCGGGCAGGGGCTCATCCTCCGGCGGAGGTGAGACTGTGATGCTCTCCTGACGCTCCCCGGTCTCCGGGATATCCGTGAGGACCTGCTCCTGAACGGATACGTCCTCCTCCCCCGCGGGGGATACGGTGCTCCCGCTGAGGCTGTCATCCCATTCCAGATCACCGAGCTCGTCCGCCATCTTCGTCCAGTCGTCTTCCCCGTACAGGTCGTCATCCCCGGACGGGGCTTCCGTTCCGAACTCATCGTCGCTCATCCCCTCCAGGATGCTGTCTATGTCCATGCCTCCGAGCTCTGGGAAAAGGTCGTCCCGGGCTTCATCGGGCACTTCATCGGTTCCCGCGGCACCTTCCGCGTCCTCATCGTCGGGGAAGTCTATATCCAGGCTTGAGAAATCGAACATGTCGCTCTCGTCCTTAAACTCGCTGTCAGGGGCGGGGCCCGCCTCGGGCTCCGGCGCCGTGAACTGCTCTCCGGCGGGAACGAAGGGTCCCGTCTCCGCCGTCCTCAAGGTCTCGTTCTCCGATGCCGCGACGTAATCCTTCGCGTCATCCTCGAAGAGGCTTTCCAGGTTCAGCTCACCCATCTCGGGGACTTCACCCGGCAGCGCGGGGGGCTCATCGGGAAGGGGCTCCGTCTCGATATCCTTCTCTGCTCCCGGGAAATATACAGCTTGCTTCTCCGCCATCTTTATCTCGGCGGAATCATATTCGTCCGGCTCTTCCTCGTAGATCTCATCCCGGGGCATGAGCATGACTCTAAGAAGGAAGCACAGCAGGATATCCCACACCAGGGATATGCTGAAGGGCATGATGTTCGTACGGATCGGCACGCTGAACAGGTAGATCAGCGCCGCGTCCGCGGCGAGGTTCGCCACACCGCTTCCCGCGAAGTCCAGCACCGCCAGACGGTCGGGATCGGTGGAATACATCGCAAAGGCAAGATACACCGCGAGTTTTATGCCTACTATGACGTACCACTGTCCGATGAAAACATCGGAGGGCGTAAAGCCCAGAAGCTCGGACAGATAGAACGCCACGAAGCATGACAGCACCAGCGTGAGTATGTCAGCCAGTACCAGAAGTATCCGTTTGGTCAATGGTTTCATATGTTGTTTCTCCCGCGAAACGGCCGGCTCCGCCGTTTCGGTCCCTTAAGCGCCCCCTCAAATGTCTTAAGGGCACAGTAAGGTACAATAATATATCTTATATTATAGCCTCTATATCATTTTGATTCAACAGAAATATGGGATAAAACCCTCCTGATATTTCAATAAATAAGCCACTTTTATCCCTGAGGGCCCATACCCCTCGGGGCATGTTCAGAATTATGAAACATCGGGCAAAACTCAAAAAAGGAGGAGCGTCTCGCTCCTCCTTCAGGATGTCTGTCATTTTCAGGGATTGGTGTTCTGGTTTCCGCCGTTTCCGCTGCTGCCGTTGTTGTTTCCTCCTCCGGGATTGTTGGGATCCGTCGGGTTCGGATCATTTCCTCCACCGGGATCGTTTCCGGGGTCACCTCCGGGATCGTTTCCTCCTCC
>CADBPP010000322.1 GCA_902796565.1 uncultured Eubacteriales bacterium
TAAAAAAGATAGAATTTGTGGGCATGAAGCATTTCCAGAAGATGTTTGCGGATAAGGATTTCTGGAAGGCCTTTTCCAACACACTGGTACTGTCCATCACCAAGCTGCTTCTCACTACGGCGGCATCGGTGGTGGTTTCGGTATTTATCAACGAGATGTCCAATCTTTTTGCCAAGAAGGTGCTGCAGACGGTCATCTACCTGCCCCATTTCATGTCATGGACCGTTACGGCGGCAATCTTTACCCTGTTCCTTTCAGCCTCCTCCACGGGCTTCGTCAACGAGACCTTAAAGAACTGGGGCTGGATACAGAACAGCATAGATTTCATGCATGAACCGGGGCTATGGCGGGGAGTCTACTATCTGGTCAACATATGGAAGGAGACCGGATGGGGCACGGTCATATTCCTGGCGACACTGGCCGGGATAAACCCAGAGCTGTATGAGGCGGCGGATATAGACGGCGCGACCCGCATGCAGAAGATCTGGTATGTGACAGTGCCGGAGCTTGCCAATACCATCATAATCGTCCTCATACTCAACCTTGCCAAGGTCCTTAACCTCTTCGAGTCGGTATTTGTCATGTACAACAACCGTGTCTTTGGAGTGTCTGACGTCATATCCACCTTTATCTACCGCAAGACCTTCATGACTGCCATTCCCAATTACGGATACACTACTGCTGTCGGTCTGTTCAAGTCGCTGGTGGGATGCCTTTTAGTCATCATCTGCAACTGGGCAAGCAAAAGAGTCCGCGGACGCGGGATACTGTGAGGTGACGGGCTATGGCTAAGAATAAAGAATTTACTGCAGGAAGAAAGCACAGAACCGGCGTATTTGATGTCATAAATTACCTGGTATTTATCGTGATCGGCATGATCATACTCATACCCATCTGGAAGGTTCTTTCGGATTCCTTCAACGCGGTGGGTGTGTATAAGTTCCAGTTTTTCCCCAATCAGCCCACCCTAGACGGCTATAAGGTGATCATGACCACCCAGAAGCTGTACAGGCCCTTTATCAATTCCGTGATCACCACTATCCTGGGGACGCTTCTGGGTCTGGTAATGTCCACGCTCGGCGGCTATGTGCTGGCTCAGGAGGATCTTCCCGGCAGGACGATCATCGCATATTTCCTGCTGTTCACCATGATCTTCTCCGGCGGCATGATCCCCGAGTATCTGGTCATGAAGAAGCTCCACCTTGTAAACTCCATGTGGATACTGGTGATCAAGCACGGCATGAACGTGCACAAGCTGGTGCTGATGCGCAATTTCTTCGAGGGTATCCCGGGCTCGCTCTTCGAGGCCGCAAAGATAGACGGCTGTACGCCCATGGGTATCTTCTTCAAGATAGTGCTGCCCCTCTCCAAGGCCGCACTGGCATCCATCGGCCTGATGTTCGGCGTGACCGTATGGAACGACTATTCCACGGTCCAGATCTATATCACCAACCGTGACCAGGTCAACTTCCAGTACATCTTAAGAGTCATGGTCATGGACGGAGATACTCCGGTCACGCAGTATTCAGTCTCGCAGACAACGCTGTATTACGCGGCGATCATCTGCGCGATACTGCCCTTCATGGCACTGTATCCCTTCCTTCAGAAATACTTCGTTACAGGTGTTAATGTCGGCGCCGTGAAGGAGTGACATGGTCATTCCGTAAGAAACAGATCCGGAGAGGCTTTATGAAGATAATACAATGGGCGGGTGATTCCACCAACACATGCAACAAGGCCGACAGATATCCCCAGACCGGGATAGCCCAGGCATTTGACAGGTATACGGCACCGGACGTGGTCATATATGACCATGCGGTAAACGGAAGGAGCACAAAAAGCTTCATGGACCAGGGGCGCCTTTTGACCATCGACCGGGAGATGGGCGCCCTGTCCGGGGCGGAGCAGTTCCTGTTCATCCAGTTCGGCCACAATGATGAGAAAAAGGCGGATCCCGAGAGATATACGGATCCGGACACCTTTGTATATAATCTGGGAAAATATGCGGAGGTTGCGAGAAAGCATGCGGGGACACCGCTGTTTATCACTCCGCTTGAGAGAGCCACCTTTTCGGAGGACGGCAGAAGCCTCGTACCCTCACAGCATGCACCTTACGTGGAGGCATATCACAGAGCCGCCGAAAAATATGATGTGGCCTTACTTGATCTGTTTTCCCTGAGCAGAAGCTTTGTGGAGCGGATCGGGAAAGAGGCCGTAAGGAAGCTTTACATGCATATTCCTCCGGGGGAGGTATTCTGGCTTCCGGATGGTCTTGAGACGGACAACACCCATCTTCAGTATCTCGGAGCCATGAAATTCGGAGAACTGTTAGCCAGGGAGCTGGTCCGTATGGGAGCGCCCTTTGATGCGCTCATTGACGGCAGCGTCCTGGACGCGCTGGACGAAGCCGGAGTAGGGACTGATTCTTACCGCGGATGAGATGGCCCGTGGTAAACGGGGGAGAGGATGAAGCTGCGGCATCGGGAAAAAACCGATATATTCGAGGAAAGCTTCAGGAAGCATAAAGGCAATACCCTTATGATCCTGCTGGGATTCTACAAGGGGTATTATCACAACTTTTTCCTGTCGGTCCTTTTTTATGCCGTAAAGCACAGCCCGGTATGGGTTCTGCCGATCGTCACGGCAAATATCATCAACTATGTCACGGACCGGGTGGAGGGCGCTACGCAGCTGATACTTATGAATGCCGGGCTCCTCGTGTTCCTGCTGCTCCTCAATATTCCCATGAACTATCTGCATATGCATTTCAGGGCATCGGCCGTAAGGGATGTGGAGGCGGGTCTTCGGGCCACGCTGGTCCACAAGATCCAGACCATGTCCATCCTGTCTGAAAAGGACATAGCATCCGGCAGGCTCCAGTCCAAGATAATCAGGGACGTGGAGGCGATAGAGACCCTCTCGGACCAGATCTTTGTGAGCTTCATGAACATCATCCTCAATGTGACGGTGGCGCTTGCCGTCACCGTGAGCAAAAGCAGGGTGGTTTTTGTCTTTTTCCTGATGATGGTGCCTCTGTCGGCGGTGCTGGTATATCTGTTCAAAAAGCCCATCAAGGCTCACAACCAGCGTTTCCGCAAGGAGGTGGAAAAGACCAGCGCCAGGGTGTCGGAAATGGTGGAGCTGGTACCGGTGACCAGGGCGCACGCCCTGGAGGAGGAGGAGATCCGCCGGATGAGGGAGCGGGTCATGCAGATCGCGGAGGAGGGCTATCATCTGGACATGATCCAGACCAACTTCGGAGCGGTAAGCTGGGCCTGCTTTCAGATATTCCAGGTGGTGTGCCTGGTATTTACGGCGATGCTGGCTCTGAGGAGCATCATAAAGACAGGTGATGTGGTGCTGTATCAGAGTTATTTCACTACCATCGTCGCCCAGGTCACTGCGATGTTGAATCTGCTTCCCACCATTTCCAAGGGACTTGAGTCCGTGAACTCCATCGGAGAGGTGATCGAGGTGGAGGATGTGGAGGATGACGAGGGAAAGATCGTCATGGAGGAGCTAAGGGGCGAGTATGACTTTGAAAATGTCTCATTCACCTATCCCCGCGCCGGGAGGCCGGTGATAAGGGAGCTGAACCTCCATGTATCCGCCGGGCAGACAGTGGCCTTTGTGGGCGAGTCCGGTGCGGGCAAGACCACCATCATGAACATGCTCATAGGCTTTATTCTGCCAACCGGAGGAAGGCTTAAGATAGACGGGATACCCATTGACGAGCTGGGGCTTCGCAGCTACAGGAGATTTCTTGCGGTGGTACCCCAGTCAACGGCACTTTTTTCCGGCTCCATAAGGGACAACATACTCTATGGCATGAGCGGTGTCACGGAGGAGACCCTGGAGCGGGTGGTCCGTGAATCGGGACTTGCCGGTGTCATAGAAAAGCTACCCGCAGGTCTTGATACCGATGTGGGAGAGCACGGAGACAGGCTCTCCGGTGGGCAGAAGCAGCGTATCTCCATAGCGCGTGCCCTTATAAGGGATCCCAGGGTCATCATACTTGACGAAGCCACCTCTGCACTGGATGCCATCTCCGAAAGAGAGGTTTCCGGGGCTCTGGAAAACATGTCGGAGGCCAGGACAACCTTTATCGTCGCTCATAAGCTCGCTACCGTAAGGCGCGCCGATCTGATAGTGGTCATGCGCGACGGAAGAGTGGCGGAGAAGGGTACCTTTGAGGAGCTGATGTCGCTGAAGGGATATTTCTACAACATGGAAGTAAGCCTGGGATGAGTGAAGTATCGCAAATTTATTACGATTCCCTGCGGGGGATGCTCTCAAGGTTTGATGAGAGAGCCCGGAGGGACAGGTTCAGGCTCTCGGGACTCTCTGATTTTAAGAGCTGGCAGGAGAGGGAGAGAAAAGTTTTGACGGGTCTCATCGGTCTGGACAGACTCCAGGAGGACTCCGGAGAGGAACGATATCCGGCGGGAAGACTTGAGATAGTGGGAGAGGGCTGCTCCGCGGAAGCCCCCCGCCCGGGCAGTAATCCGGTCATAAGGTATAAATGCCTCTTCAGGGTCGACGGATATACCGTGATGCCCATGTATATCCTGGTTCCCGGGGTGGAGCAGGAAGACAGGAAAAAGGGCATCTGGATCGCTCTTGCGGGACATCAGGGCGCCGGTAAGGAGTCTGTGGCGGGAGTCAGGGATATTCCGGCGATCTCCGAAAGGATCGACTTCTTTAATTATGATTATGGCCTGCAGCTTGCGGAGAGAGGCTACACGGTAATATGTCCCGATCCAAGGGGCTTCGGGGAAAGACGCGATGCGGCGGTGCAGGGCGATGAGCCGGAAAGGCTTCTTGCCTGCAGCTGCAGAAATGTTTCCAATATGGCCATTCCTCTTGGCTTCTCAGTCATCGGACTCTGCACCTTTGATATCTGCAGGCTCATGGATCATCTGAAGAGAGCCTCCGGCGGGGACAGGGACATATTGAACTCCTTTGGGGCGGATCCCGGTGATATATCCGTCATCGGCTTTTCCGGGGGAGGGATGCAGGCCTTATATCTATCGGCGGTCCGGAGGGATATAAGTCGCACCGTGATCAGCGGCTACATGTACGGGTTCAGGGATTCGCTGCTCATCCTTAACAATAACTGCAGCTGCAATTACGTCCCGGGCCTCTGGGAGCACCTGGACATGGGCGATATCGCTTCCCTCATAGCGCCGGGTCCCCTCGTGATCCAGTCCTGCGGGGATGATCGCCTGAACGGTCCCCGGGGACTTGAAAATGTATATGAGCAGACAGAGATCATCCGCAGGGCTTACGGGCTTTACGGAGCGGAGGAGAGGTTCAGGCATGATATACGCCCCGGTGGGCATCATTTTCACAGCGAATGTCTCGATATGATCGACGATGTGACCCTCTGAGAGGGCACGAGCTTACAGGAGAGTGCCATGACAAGAGAAGAGACCGATAAGCTTCTGGATGAATACATACGGTATCTGTGCGATCATTCCGACGCCGCACATCCCGCGTGGAACATTGAGAAGCTTCGCCACGGCGGCGAGAACAAATGGAACTACATAGACGGCTGCATGATAACGGCCGTCATCCGGATGTATCAGACGACTCTCGACAGGTCCTATCTGGATTTTGCCGACAGCTTCATGTCATTTTTTGTAAATGATGACGGAAGCATCAATACCTACAGGCTCGAGGATTACAATCTGGACAATGTCCGTCCGGCCTGCAATCTTTTTGCCCTCTATGATCTCACCGGCAGGGAGAAATACCGCCTTGCCATGGACACGGTCAGGGGCCAGCTCGAGACGCAGCCAAGGACAAGGGAGGGCAATTTCTGGCACAAGAAGATATACCCGTACCAGGTCTGGCTGGATGGCCTGTATATGGCACAGCCCTTTTATGTGGAATATGAGCGCCGGTACAACAGGATGCGGGGCTGCACGGATTCCTTCAGGCAGTTCGCAAATGTATACAGGCTTATGAGGGATGAAAAAACCGGTCTTTATTACCACGGCTATGACGAGTCGAAGGAGATGTACTGGGCCGATCCCGTGACAGGAAACAGCCCTAATTTCTGGCTCCGTGCCACCGGCTGGTACGCTGCTTCTCTTGTGGA
>CADBPP010000323.1 GCA_902796565.1 uncultured Eubacteriales bacterium
AGCTTTAAGCGTAGGCGGGGGTAGTTCACTCTATTTTATACGCAATGACCCTTCCTGCAAGCGGGATACCGCCCCAAAGTGCAAAAAATAGCACGCCGGTGACATCGGGAGGAAAGTGTGAGGGTATTCTTCATAGACTCTATTCTTTCGATTATTAATTTAAACACTGCTTTCAGCGTAAAAAAATAAGCTTAATGTCAAAAAAAGTTTATAAAAATACAGTTTATGCTTGATTTGATAAAATGCGGGTGCTATAATGCGTACAACATCAAAAAAATGGCTATGACGCAAGAAGCGTCCGAAGGATGTCATCGCAGAGAGGTACCGGCAGGTGTAAGGTGCCATGGCTCTTTGGATTTTCCGCTTGCCAGCCGCCGGCGAAGAACCGGAAGGGTTCGCCCTTTACAGCGTCTCAAAGTGGCATGGTTTCCATGCAAGCTGGGTGGCACCACGGGTCCTATCTCCCGTCCCTTCGAGGACGGGAGTTTTTTGATGGATTCGTCCCAGGATAAATAAATCATAAGAGGTGAATAAAATGTTTGATCACAGAGTTTACAATTTCGCGGCAGGACCGGCCGCCATGCCTGAGGAAGTACTGAAGATCGCCCAGGCGGAGATGCTCAATTACAAGGGAACGGGAATGTCCGTCATGGAGATGAGCCACCGCAGCGCCGCGTTCGAGAATATCATCAATGAGACGAAGAACGATCTGAAGACCCTCATGAACATCCCGGATGATTATGAGATCATGTTCGTCCAGGGCGGAGGCTCCACACAGTTCGCCATGATCCCCCTGAACCTTATGACGAAGTACAAGAGGGCATTCTTCCTGAAGACAGGTCAGTGGGCAAAGAAAGCGATCTCGGAAGCCAAGATCTACGGTGAAGCAGAAGTCGTGGCCTCCAGCGAGGAAGCCGTATTCACATACATACCCCAGACCACCAGGGCGGATTACAAGGGAGATGCGGACTACGCGTACATATGCTACAACAATACCATCTACGGTACCCATTTCACTCCCGGAAAGCTTCCCGATGTGGACGTGCCCCTGGTAACGGATATCAGTTCATGCATCCTCGGAGAAAAGATCGACGTTACGAAGTTCGGACTTCTCTTCGCAGGAGCCCAGAAGAACCTCGGTCCCGCGGGAGTGACCGTGGTGATCATGAAGAAGGATCTGATCGGCAACGCCATGGACATTACGCCCACCATGCTGAACTACAAGACCCACGCGGACAACAATTCGATGTACAACACACCGCCCACCTACGGCATCTACATGCTGGGCCTCGTGCTCAAGTGGGTCGCTTCCCAGGGAGGCGTCGACGCGCTGGAAGCCGTAAACAGGAAGAAGGCCGCTCTCCTCTATGAGTGCCTGGACAATTCGAAGCTCTTCAAGGGCACCGTCGTTCCGGAGGACCGCTCACTGATGAACGTGCCCTTTGTATGTCCGACTGACGAACTTAACAACAAGTTCATCGCCGAAGCCACCGAAGCAGGTCTGATGGAACTCAAGGGCCACCGCACCGTAGGCGGCATGAGAGCAAGCATCTACAACGCGACACCCTATGAGGGAGTCCAGACTCTGGTCAACTTCATGGAAGACTTTGAGAAGAAGAACATCTGAGGAAAGGGGAGAGACCATGTACAGCATTCTTACTATTAATTCGATAGCCGAAAAGGGACTGGAGAACTTCAGAAAGGACGATATACCGTATTCCGCCGACGCGAAGGATTATGACGCCATAATCTTAAGGAGCAAGGACATCCATGAGATGGAGCAGCCCGAGAGCCTTCTGGCTGTGGCGAGAGCCGGAGCGGGCTACAACAACATCCCTGTGGATAAGATGAGCGAAAAGGGCATCGTGGTATTCAATACCCCCGGAGCCAACGCCAACGCCGTCAAGGAACTGACTATAGGCGGACTTATCCTTGCCAGCAGAAAGATCGCCGAAGGCATCATCTGGGCAAAGGATCTGAAAGGCGACGTAGCTTCCCAGGTCGAGGACGGCAAGAAGGCCTTCGTGGGGCCCGAGCTCATCGGCAAGACCCTGGGCGTCATCGGCCTGGGAGCCATCGGAGCGATGGTCGCTAACACAGCGATAGACCTGGGGATGGATGTTCTGGGATATGACCCCTTCATCGACATAGACGCCGCCTGGCATCTTTCTGCAGCCATAGGACATGAGACGGATCTCAAGGCCCTCGTCGCTAAGAGCGACTACATATCAATACATGTTCCCGTGAACGATTCCACCACAGGAATGATCAACGCCGACTTCCTCGCAGGAGCGAAGGACGGAGTCAGGATCGTGAATTTCGCCAGGGGAGAACTGGTGAATGAGGACGATCTGATCGCAGCACTGGAATGCGGCAAGGTTGCGGCCTATGTCAGCGACTTCCCGTCGGAAAAGCTCCTGGCGGCAAAGAACACTACCATGGTGCCCCATCTGGGTGCTTCGACTCCCGAAAGCGAGGAGAACTGCGCCATAATGGCTGCAAAGCAGCTGGTGGCGTATCTCAAGTACGGCAACATCGTCAATTCCGTGAACTTCCCGAATACGGTGATGCCCTATACCGGAAAGACCCGTATCGCCATCGTGAACAGTAATGTTCCCAGCATGATCAGCAAGATCACCACCACCTTTGCGGATGAGGGCATAAACATCGACAACATGGTGAACCGCTCAAGAGGGGATCTGGCCTACACTCTTATAGATGTGGACTCCTTCGGCGACAACGGAGAAGAGCTCCTTAAGGCTCTCAGGGCCGTGGACGGCATCGTCAGGGTGAGGCTCGTACAGAAAGCATAAACCTACTTTGTTCTTCATGTTTATTCCTTTTTTTGGAAGACCGGCCCATATCATGGCCGGTTTTCCCATATCTAGCCGAAGAGGTCCAAAAAAAGACAGGAATATGACAAATCCCACTGTAAAAATGATAAGATAAAAACAGTATGAAACCAATCAGGAGGCTGCCATGTATCTTGACGACAAAATATATCTCGGTCTTTCCGATCAACAGAGAGTAAATATACCCCTGTCCGTTATGAACCGCCACGGTCTCATCGCCGGAGCCACCGGCACGGGCAAGACCATCACCATGAAGGTGCTGGCGGAATCTCTTTCCGACGCAGGAGTGCCTGTCTTCCTCTGCGACATCAAGGGAGACGTTTCGGGACTGTGCGTTCCGGGCGAGCAGAACGAGGGTATGGAAAAGAGGATCGACCGTTTCGGCATACGCGACAGTTTTGAATACAAGTCCTATCCCGTATGCTTCTGGGATGTTTACGGCGAAAAGGGCCATCCGGTCAGAGCCACCGTTTCGGATATAGGACCGACCCTCATGTCCCGCATACTGGGGCTCACGGAAGCTCAGGAAGGAGTCCTGAACATAGTATTCAGGGTCGCCGACGACATGGGCATGGAGCTCGTCGACTACAAGGACCT
>CADBPP010000324.1 GCA_902796565.1 uncultured Eubacteriales bacterium
CCGTCGAGATTCTTCCATGCGGAAAGGAACGTCTCCTGGGTCAGGTCCTCCGCGGCGAACCAGTCCCCCGTGATCTTAAGGCATACGGAAAAGACCAGGTTCCGGTACCTGTCCATCATGGATATCAGCATCTTTTCCGCGTCCTGTCTTTCCATGCCTCTTTCCTTTCTGCATTCAATATAACGGTATAAGGGGCCGGATGTATTCATGTTTCTGAAACTTTTTCACTTTTTTGCACAAAAAAAGGAGCCTTCCGATGCTCCTTTGAGTTTCAGGACATGTTTTTCTTCCGTCAGCGTCTCCTCACGTCGTCCGCCCCCAGAAAGAACAGGGCAATGGTGCCCGGGCCCACGTGGGATCCGGTAACGGGTTCGTACATGACCGTCAGGACCTTCAGGCCTTCCCTGCCGGCTTTCAGCATGTCCGTAAGGCCCAGGGCCTCCTTCTCGCAGTCCGCGTGGGCGATGCCCACGGTCTGGGAAAGGGGCTCGACGCTCAGCTCATTGAACTTCGCCGCCAGGCGTTTGATGGAATTCGCCCTTCCCCTGATCTTTTCGGTGGAAACTATCTGGCCCTTTTCATTCCCCTTGAGGATGGGCTTGATGTGAAGGAGGTTGCCTATGATGGCCTTCGCGTTGGAGAGCCTCCCGCTCCTGGTAAGATATTTCAGGTCCTCCACCGTGAACACCTGGTACATGTTCTTCTTGTGCTCCTCGATATAGGAGCATATATCCTCCATGGATCTGCCGGATCTTTTCATATCCACGGCTGTCATCACCCACAGGCCGCACCCCAGGGAGGCGCCCAGGGAATCCACCGTGAGGATCTTCCTTTCGGGGTAGGCCTCTCTCAGCTCCTCCGCCGCTATGCGGCAGGAATTGTAGGAGCCGCTTATCCCGGAGGACATGCTGATGTAGAGGATGTCCCTTCCCTCTTCCAGGACCGGGCCCATATAGGACCGGTAGCGCTCCGGAGTGATCTGGGAAGTGGTCACCACCTTCCCCGCCCTCATGGAACCGTACAGCCCCGCGGCGTCGAAATCGTCGGGGTCCGTGCTTATCAGTTCCTCACCGTCCACATAGTAGCTGTAGGGTATGACGGTAAGGCCGTTCTCCTTTATATAATCCATCTTAAGATTGGCGGTGGAATCACATACTATAGCAAAGTCATTCATTCTGTGCCTCCCATGCTGTTGTTATTGAATCACGATGCTTTTATACTATTTAGTGTAGAATAGCACAATCCCAACGCATAATCAATGCCGCGGGGAAAGGTTATGATTAACAATTAATTAAGATAATCTGTCCGGATAATATATAATATATCTATCCTCCGGACATGTCCGGACATGGGGAGAATGATTTGAAAAACATTTTAAAGAACAAAGGATATCTGTACATGACGGAATTCTTTTCCGGCATGTCGGTAATGGCGGTGGAGCTGGCCGCATCCCGCCTCATGGCGCCCTACTTCAGCTCGTCCCAGATCGTCTATACCATCATCATAGGCACGGTAATGATAGCGATGGCCCTGGGAAACGTTTACGGCGGAAAGAGCGCCGACAAAAACCCGGATCCCACCGTGCTGTACCGCAGGATCCTGATCGCAGGGGCATGGATCGCCGCGATCCCCTTCCTGGGCAGGTTCGTGATCATGGGCATCTCGGCGGTACTGATCCTCAGCGTGGATTCGGGATTCCTCATCACCGCGGCCTTTGCCAGCTGCATGGTGATCTTCGTGTTCCCGCTTTTCCTTCTCGGGACTGTCACCCCTTCCCTGGTGCGCTACATCATAGAGAACGCCGAGGAGAGCGGCGAGATCACCGGCAAGCTGGGAGCCTACAACACCATAGGCAGCATCATAGGCACCTTCCTTCCCACCTTCGTCACCATACCTTCGGTGGGAACGGCGGCCACTTTCATAATCTTCTCGGGCATCCTCATCGTCATCGCATCAGCCTACTTCCTGAGCCTGAAAAAGCGTCCCGCCGTGCTGATAATATCGGTGATACTGTTCATACTCTTTTCGGTCCTCGGTGTCAGGAGCGCCTTCGCATTCTGGGACGACGGCATATCATATGAAGGAGATTCGGTGTACAACTACCTGCAGGTCAGAGATGAGCGGGACCGCATAATCCTCTCCACCAACGTGCTCTTCGGGGTGCAGTCCGTAAAGATGAAATCCGGCACCGTGACCGGCATGTATTACGACTATGCCCTGGCGGCCCCTGCCATGACGGCAAAGGAAGGTGAGCCCCTGAGGGTACTGATCCTGGGAAACGGTTCAGGTACCTTCGCCACCCAGTGCGTCAACAATTTTCCGGGCTGCACCGTCGTCGGGGTCGAGATCGACAAAAAGATCACCATGCTGGCCCGGGAGTGGTTCTCCCTTCCGGAGAACGTCACCGTTTACGAATATGACGGAAGGGCCTTCCTGGGGGCCACGGATGAAAAGTACGACGTGATAATGGTGGACGCCTACCAGGACATAACGATACCCTTCCAGATGAGCACCGTGGAATTCTTCCGTCTGGTGTCTTCCCACCTGGAGGATGACGGCATCATGGTCCTCAATATGAACATGCATTCCGACGGGGACGGCTCCATCAACGAATACATAACTAATACCGTGCTCAGATGCTTTGAGCATGTTTATACGGCGGACGTGAAATGGACCTCCAACAGGGAGCTGTTCGCTTCAAAGAAGGACGATCCCGCAAAGACCCTCTCGGAGGTGCTGGATAATTATGAGGGCACCGTCCTGTACCCGATACTCACGAAGGTGAACAGTGCCCTGGTCCCCGCATCCGTCACGGATCCCGAAAGGATCCTCACCGACGACAGGGCCCCGGTGGAAGTGCTGGGCATGAAGGCGATAGACGAGATGATCTCGGAGGAACTCAGGTATTATCAGGACATGTTCAGGGAAAAGGGCATAAAGGAGCTTATAGAAGAACTCCTGTGAGATCATCCTTTCACAAAGAAGATCCCGGCGGGATGCCGGGATCTCTTTTTTATTCACTGACAGGATTACCGATATTATTTCAGGGAATTCCAGTCGACGGAAGAAGTGGCCTTTGTCTTGCCTTCCTTGATATCTGCCTGGATCGCGGAGATCCTCTTGTCGTTCAGGTTGTAGATGAACAGCAGGCAGCACAGTGACAGGCATGAGAGTACCAGAGGAGCCCATGTATAGGTCATGGAGATACCGCGGATGATCTCCGGGGTAGCTGCTGCTCCGGATGCCACGAATTCGGTGTAGTTCACGGAGTTCAGGATCGTGGAACCGACAAGGGTAGTAACGAACAGTGAACCCATGACTGACAGGGAATAGATGGACATAAGGAACGCGTCCATACGGGTGCCGGATACCCATGCACCGTAGTCGGCCGCAGCGGCGAATCCGGGCAGGATCCAGTTCTCAAGCATTCCCATGAAGAAGCTGGAGCATCCGAATACCGCGACGAAGGTCATCATGCTCATCTTTGAGTAGAACAGAGCGATGATCAGAAGGAATACCATGTGAGAGATGAAGCATGCCGCGTGAGCTCTCTTGGAATCCTTGAAGATCTTCGTGTAAACTCCGCCGAACATAACGCCGATGACTGCGGTGAGGTTGAACACCGTCATGAAGATGCTCATGCCTGCGGGATTGTTGAACACGTAGGTGAACTGATACATCGCGTAGCTGGTGTACAGGAAGTAGTATGACTTATGCAGCAGGAAGTGCGCGAAGATTCCCAGAAGAGGTCTGTTGGACGTAAGGGTCTTGACGATCTGGCTGAGGGGGATCTTTGCGGCCTTTGCTCTCTCGGTCTCCTCCATGGCTTCCTTCTCAACATAGGATCCCTTGAGTGCGAAGAGAGCCAGCATCCAGAAGCCTGCGATGGTGATGACTGCAGCCACGATACCTGTCATGGCGTAGCCGCCCATCTCGGAACCGGTGGAAGCGGTGAAGGCTGCCAGAAGGACAGGAACGATGTAGCCGAACAGGGTCTTACCACCGTCACGGCCTACCTTCTGTCCCATTGCGAGGAACTGACGGTCTGCGGGGGTCTTGCCCATCTTCGGGAAGGCTCCCATGATGGGTGCGGAGCCCATGGGGCCGAGGACGACCTGGCAGAGAACCAGAGCGAATACGAAGCCAGCGAGTGTGGTGGTCTTGCCTGTCGCATAGGGCAGCAGAGTGATGGTCATCTGGATGCCGTAAACGATAAGGGTACCGAAAATAAGCCACGGCCAGTATTTTGCTTTCTTGAACTTGAAGCGGTCAACGAAAGCTGAGAATGTCGGGGTCACGATCCAGCTGACCAGGTTCGAGGTCAGGGTCATGGTAGCGGTAAAGGTTACCGAGAACATGTAGATGTTCGTGTAGAAGAACTGCAGGTAGATCCCGAAGAACTGCTTCTGAATACCTGAAAGGAATTCGGAAAGGGGATAGAATATCTTAAACTTGAGGATATCCTTCTGGATCTTCTGTTCTTCCTTGGTGAGTTCGGAATTTGACATTGAAAAACTCCTGATTCCGTCCCTTTGGATTTGCCTTTGGCAGAGGACGGAGGC
>CADBPP010000325.1 GCA_902796565.1 uncultured Eubacteriales bacterium
CGGTATATCCGTCACCGATGAACAGAGCGCTGCCCTGCTGGAGTATCTTCTGGGAAACACTCTCTTAAAAGATGAAAGTGCATCTCCAGAAAGAATACTCTTTGACGGGGATGAGATGTTCACTGAGGAGGATGATCTCGAAGCCGCGCTGTCGGATACAGCCGCTGTGACAGCTGCGGCAGGGGACCCCGACAGCATCAACATGAACGATCCCGTAAGGATGTACCTGCAGGAGATAGGCAAGGTCGAACTGCTGGACGCATCAGAGGAGACCGATCTTGCGGTAAGGGTCGCTTCCGGCGATGAAGAAGCGAGGAAGGCACTCACCAGAGCGAATCTCCGACTGGTGGTGTCCATCGCTAAAAGATACTCAGGCAAGGGCATGTCGTTCCTGGATCTGGTGCAGGAGGGCAATCTGGGCCTCATAAAGGCGGTGGAGAAGTTTGACTATACGAAGGGCTATAAGTTTTCCACATACGCCACCTGGTGGATCAGACAGGCCATAACCAGGGCCATCGCGGACCAGGCCAGGACCATCCGTATCCCGGTGCACATGGTGGAGACCATCAACAGGATCCTCAGAGTCTCCCGTTCACTGGTGCAGGAGCTGGGAAGGGATCCCTCTCCGTCGGAGATAGCGGAAAAAATGGGGATGAGCACGGAAAAGGTGACGGAGATCCTCAAGATCGCCCAGGACCCTGTCTCTCTGGAGACCCCCATCGGTGAAGAGGACGACAGCCATCTCGGGGATTTCATCCCGGACGAGGACGCTCCCGCTCCCGAGGACGCGGCGGGCGCTCTGTTGCTGAGAGAACAGCTTTTTGACGTGCTGGATACCCTTTCGGAAAGGGAGTCCCGGGTGATAAAGATGCGCTTCGGGCTGGAGGGCGGAAGGCCCCTTACCCTGGAGGAAGTGGGGGACGTCTTCGGCGTCACCAGGGAAAGGATCCGGCAGATAGAGGCAAAGGCTTTGAGAAAACTCAGACATCCCACCAGAAGCAAGGTCCTCAAGGACTACTTATAAACATCTGAGCCGGAGCGTCTTCCGGCTTTTTTCAGGAGGAACAGATGGATCATATCAGAGACCTTATGGATTATCTCAGGGATAATCCCACAAACTTTCATGTAACGGCCGCCCACGCCGCTGCGCTGGAGAAGGAAGGCTACAGGAGGCTCAGCGAATCGGAGAAATGGCAGCTCGTTCCCGGCGGTAAATATTACGTCACCAGGAACGGGTCAGCGCTTATGGCGTTCAGACTTCCCAAGGGCAGACCCGAGGGCTTCATGATCATGGCATCCCACTCAGATTTCCCGTACCTTAAGATCAAGCCGGGCGGGGAGATAGCGGGACCTGAAGGCTGCAGGAAGCTCAATGTCGAGGTCTACGGCGGCGCGATCCTTTACAGCTGGCTCGACCGTCCCCTTTCCGTGGCGGGAAGGATCTACGTAAGGACGGAGACAGGGACGGAAATGAGGCTGGTGAACGTTCCCAGGGACCTTGTCCTGATACCTTCCGTCGCCATACACATGAACAGGGAGGTAAACTCCGGGTATAAATTCGACCCGCAGAAGGATATGCTGCCCCTGTGGGGAGGCCCCGAAGGACCGTCTCTTATGGATGTGATCGCACAAAGCGCCGGGGTCTCCGGCCAGGACATCCTCTCCGCGGAGCTCTGCCTGTACAACAGGACTTCCCCCGCAAGATGGGGCGCTTCCATGGAGTACCTGTCGGCCCAGAAGCTGGATGATTCCGAATGCGCCTACTGTTCCCTGCGGGGACTGCTGGAAAGCACAGATTCTTCCTCCGTGGCGGTCCATGCCCTCTTTGACAACGAGGAAGTGGGCAGCGGCACGAAGCAGGGTGCCGCCTCCACGTTCCTTAAGGAGACTCTGGAACGTATAAGCACGACTCTGGGCCTCGACAGGCAGGAGCATCTCATGATGCTTGCGGAAAGCTTCATGCTGTCCGCTGACAATGCCCACGGAGTGCATCCGAACCATCCCGAGCTCGCTGACCCGGTGAACCGCCCCGTCCTCGGAGGAGGTGTGGTAATAAAATTCGCCGGGAACCAGAAATACGCCACCGACGCATCCTCGGAAGCTGTATTCAGGCTCCTGTGTGAAAAGGGAGGCGTTAAAAACCAGATATTCACCAACCGTTCGGACATGCCGGGAGGATCGACTCTCGGGAACATCTCATCCCAGCAGGCTGCAGTGATGACCGCGGACATCGGCATAGCACAGCTTGCGATGCACTCATCCTATGAGAGCTGTGCCGCATCGGACGTGGAGGAAATGATAAAACTGGCCTGTGCCCTGTTCTCGTCCAGCCTGAGAAGGGCTCCTTCCGGGGCTCTGGTACTGGAGTGAGGGATTGATCAGGAAAACAATAAAAAGAAGAGCATATCCTGAGTGATATGCTCTTTTGTATTCTTGGATCGTC
>CADBPP010000326.1 GCA_902796565.1 uncultured Eubacteriales bacterium
GGCACATTTACCTTCGAAGTCCCGGTAGTCCATTACCGTGAATTAATGGACATAGTCATCATCAAGGGATGGGTAGACGAAGACAATAAAGACGGACGCAGACCGGATTCCATCGTTGTAAATCTTTATAAGGACGGTCAGGCTACAGGCACGTCTGTTAAGATAACAAGCGAGCCGCCCGAGATCCCGCTTGATCCCGAGCCGGTGGATCCTGTTCCTCTTGACGAACCGGGAAATAGAGGTGCCAAGGGACCCGAACAGGAACCCGAGGATGAACCGGATGAAGAACCGGATGTCTCTGAAGTATGGGTAGGTCTCATACAAGGCGTATACCGTTATGTTTACGATGGATTCGATATTACAAAGAGGGATGAAAAGCCGGTTGAGATAGAATATTCCATTCAGGAAGACAAAATACCTTACTATGAAGCGGAATATGAAGGCGAAGCGCCTTTCCTGGTCATTGTCAATACATATGTTCCGCCCACACCTCAGCCGGATACCGGATATGTGAGCTACAGGATGCTTCTGATCGCACTTCAGTATCTGTGCGTCGTGCTCTGCGCATATGCTGTGGTGAAGCAGAAGAGAAGACTGAACAGAAAATAATCTGACAAATAACGGTTAAAGTTAAAGACAAACATGGACCGGCCCTGCAGCGGGCCGGTCTCTTTGTACGCAGCGCAATCCTTCAGATGATACAGGACAGGCAGGATGTTATCGGAAATGACTCTGCGATGTCCCTGAAAACTGACTTTGTAAAAAAGAAAAAGCCGCATTTCTGCGGCTTAGGGGGTTCGATTATTTTCTCAGGCCGAGCTTTGCGATGCATGCTCTGTAGCGCTCGATGTCCACGCTCATCAGGTAGTTGAGAAGTCTTCTTCTCTTACCGACCATCTTGAGCAGGCCCCTTCTTGAATGATGGTCCTTCTTGTTTGCCTTGAGGTGCTCGTTCAGATTGTTGATCCTTGCAGTAAGGATGGCGATCTGTACCTCAGGAGAACCGGTGTCGCCTTCGTGCTTAGCGTTGTCGGCGATGATCTGGGTCTTGTCGATCTGCATGATATTCCTCCGTAAATAATATATTCGCCTGCGGCCCGGCATGCGTCCGGAAGAAACGCCACACTGCGCCGCGGTAACAGCAAGAACTATTATATCCGAAAAAAGGCCTTTTGCAAGGCCTTTTGACGATTTTATGCTTTAAAACCGCATGTTTTTTTACTTCATGTATGAACTGAGTCCCGCTTCGATGTCGGAAAGGAGGCTCCTGTAGTTTTCGAGCTTCTCTCTTTCCGCCGCCACCACCTTTTCGGGGGCCTTGGAGGTAAAGCCTTCGTTGGAGAGCTTTGCCTCGAGACGCGCTATCTCGGAGGTGAGACGGTCCTTCTCCTTGGTGAGACGGGCGATCTCCTTTTCCCTGTCGATGAGGCTGTCCATGGGGATGATGCACTTGGCGGTGTTCGTGACCACCGTAAGGGCGTTGTCCATCTCCATCTCCTCCGTCCTGATCTCCACGCTCTCGCAGGAAGCCATCTTTATGAAGCTGTCCTCGTTGCCGCGGTAGATGGACTCGTTTTCGGATTCGGTGATGATGTACAGGGGAGCCTTCTTTGAAGGCGGTATGTTCATCTTCGCCCTGGCATTCCTGATGCCCCTGATGGCGTCGATGATCTCCGCCACCTGCCTGGTCTCGGCGGGGAAGTCCCTGGATGCGTCATATTCAGGCCACTTCGTGATGATAAGGGGGGTCTCCGATTCCGTAAGGTGATCGTAGATCTCCTCCGTGATGAAGGGCATGAAGGGATGCAGGAGCTTGAGGATATCGCAGAAGGATGTGTACAGGGTGTACTGGGCCGTGAGGCGGGCCTTCTTATCCTCTCCGGTGAGACGGCTCTTGGAGAATTCGATGTACCAGTCGCAGAACTCGCTCCAGATGAAGTTGTAGAGCTTCTCAAGAGCGATGCCCAGCTCGTACTTGTCCAGGTTGTCCGTGACATCCCTTACCATCTCGTTGGTGCGGGAGATGATCCACTTGTCGATGTTGGTGAGGCTTACCTGATCGAAGGCGGTGGACGTGTCGTAGTCCGCAAGGTTCATCATGATGAATCTCGCTGCGTTGTTCACCTTGTTGGCGAAGTTGCGGCTGGCTTCCACCTTTTCATACTGCCATCTCGCGTCGTTTCCTGCGGCGTTTCCGGTGACCAGGGTGAAGCGGACGGCGTCGGCTCCGTACTTCTCGACTTCCTCCAGGGGATCCACGCCGTTGCCCAGGGACTTGGACATCTTGCGGCCCTGGTCGTCACGGATGATGCCGTTGATGTATACATGATGGAAGGGCGTCTTTCCGCAGTATTCCAGTCCCGAGAAGATCATTCTGGCGACCCAGAAGAAGATGATGTCGAATCCGGTGACCAGAACGTCGTTGGGATAGAACTTTTTGAAGTCCTCCGTCTCATTGGGCCATCCCAGTGTGGAGAAGGGCCACAGAGCCGATGAGAACCAGGTGTCCAGAACATCCTTTTCCTGGGTGAATGATGTGCCGCCGCACTTCGGGCAGGTGTGGGGCTCATCCTTTGCCACCACTATCTCACCGCACTTGTCGCAGTAATACGCGGGGATACGGTGTCCCCACCAGAGCTGGCGGGAGATGCACCAGTCACGGACGTTCTCCATCCAGTTGAAGTATATCTTCTTGAAGCGGTCGGGGACGAACTTCGTGTCTCCGGAGTACACCGCTTCCAGAGCGGGCTCCGCCAGGGGCTTCATCTCCACGAACCACTGGTTCGAGGTGATGGGCTCCACCGTGGTATGGCAGCGGTAGCACTTGCCCACGTTGTGTACGTGCTTTTCTATCTTTTCGAGCAGTCCCAGCTCCTCGAGGTCCTTTACGATGACGTCCCTGGCCTCATAGCGGTCCATGCCGGCATACTTGCCGCAGTTGTCCGCCATGGTGGCGTCGTCATTGAGGATCCTGATCTGCTCAAGGTTATGCCTTAAGCCCACCTCAAAGTCGTTGGGGTCGTGGCAGGGGGTCATCTTGACACAGCCTGTACCGAACTCCATGTCGACATACTCGTCGGCAATGATGGGGATCCTTCTGTTGACCAGGGGCAGGATGCAGTACTTGCCCACCAGGTCGGTATATCTCCCGTCGTTGGGATTGACCGCGACGCCGGTGTCGCCCAGCATGGTCTCCGGACGGGTGGTGGCCACCACGACGTAACGGTCCGTGCCCTCGATGGGGTACCTTAAGTGCCACAGATGTCCCTCTTCCTCCTCGTACTCGACTTCCGCGTCGGAGAGGGCGGTCTTGCAGTCGGGGCACCAGTTGATGATTTTGTTGGCGCGGTAGATGAGTCCCTTGTCATAGAGTCGGATGAATGCTTCCTTTACGGCCTCGTTGCATCCCTCGTCCAGGGTGAAGCGCTCCCTGCTCCAGTCACAGGAAACTCCCAGGGCCTTGAGCTGCTGAACTATCTTCGCGCGGTAGAAGTTGGCCCAGTCCCAGGCCTTTTCCATGAATTCGTCACGGTCCAGGTCAGCCTTGGTCTTTCCCTCTTCCTTACGGATCTTGTCCAGTACCTTCACCTCGGTGGCTATGGATGCGTGGTCCTCTCCCGGGACCCACAGGGCGGCGTAGCCCTGCATCCTCTTGTAGCGGATCAGTATGTCCTGCAGCGTGCCGTTGAAGGCATGGCCGATGTGCAGCTGTCCCGTGATGTTGGGGGGCGGCAGCACGATGGTGTAGGGTTTGCCCTCCGGATTGATCTCCGGAGCGAAGCATCCCTTTTCCTCCCACATTCTGTAGATCTTTTCCTCTATGGCGGAGGGGTCGTAGATCTTGTCAAGTTCTTTCATGTCGCGTTTTCCTTTCAAAAAAACCAAAACCGCGAACCGATGGGACGGAGATCTTCCGCGGTACCACCCATCTTAATTCACGGTGAATTCACTCTCGGGGCTGTAACGTGCCCAAACGGCCCATTAAGGGCAGACTCCCGCGTGACGTTCAACGGATGTCCCCGGAGATATTTCAGCCTGGTATCTCCTCTCTGAAGAGCGGCATTGCCCGTTTACTCCCCGCGTTCAGCGTCTTTGCTTTGCATTATATTATATTAAAAGGGGGTGGGATTGTCAACAATATTATTGCATTAGTTCCCTCCCCGGGGTATAATATTATATCTGTGCGCACAGGTTTTTTTGGCATGGATGAGGTAATGATGAAAAGAAGACTTTTGATTCTGATTATGCTTGCGTTGATCCTTGTGTCCGCGTGTGCCTGCGGTTCTTCGGAGGACTATTCCTCCTACCGCGAGGTCTACAATGTGGATTACAAGTTCTATTTCTATATACCTCCGCAGTACGCCGACTCCCTTACAAAGCTGGGAAGCGGCGAGAGCTCCGAAGCCATGATCGTGCGTTATACAAGGGACGCCTATGCCCTGGTGAACGTAAAGGACATCTACGACGGTCTGACCTACGAGGAGACCCAGGGGATGCTCAGGGAGAACTACACGATAGGGGATCCGGCCCTGGACGACACCTACAACGACAGGGTGTACATGCAGCAGTATTTCACCGATTATCTTTCCAACTCCGGTTCCTACAAGGACATAGCCAGGGTCAAGAAGGTCGAGGTGAACGGCAATACCTTCTGGTTCTGCCACTGCTACTACTACGAGTCCGATCCCGCCTCCGCCGGGGTCGGCACGAACTTTAACGGCGAAGGCTATCTGTACTTCACCATAAAAGACGGTATCACATATTTTATAAATATCACCAGCGTCGACAGCTTCCTGAAGGATACGCCGGAAGCCGAGACCTTCATGTCGAACTTCTATCTCGGCATACGTATGAGGCCTGTAATCTACGTTATGTGGGCCATCGCGGGCCTTCTGGTCCTGGGAACCCTCAGCGGGATATTCTTCCTGTTCGTAAAGCTCAACGTGGAGCCCGCTGTCATCATCGAGATCATCAAAAAGCGCCTCGGCGAACTTCTCAGGGGAAGCTACCGCTCGGTGCACGATCTTGACAACGATGAAGGCGCGATAGTCATGGACCGCATCCTGGGAAGGACGGACTATGACGTAACGCCGGAGGATGCCCATAACGAGGCAAACCTCAGACAGAGCCTGTACCTGGACGAGATCCTCGGCCGTCTCGAGCATCTGGACGCAAGTCCCCTTAAGGATGACGGTGAGACCTATCCCGAGAGGACCGTCACCGTCAAAAACTTCCCGGACCTTGCCGCGTCTCCGGTGCTTTCCGGCCTCAGGGACATCTACGGCGGGACCTACAATGAAGAGACCGAAGAGGAGAAGCTGGGCATCAGCGGGATGCTGGACGTCATCCTGGGCAGAAGAAAAGCTGACGAGCCCGCTCCCTTCGTTCAGGCCGCAATGCCTTCCAATGCCGCCATCGGCCTTATGAAAGCCTTCCAGAAAGCCTCCGAGCGTTCCAGCGAGAGCAGGGACAGGAGAGAGGAAAGAAATGTGGAGCGCACTTCCGCCAGGATCCAGAAGGAAGCCGAAAAGGCGGAAAGAAAGCTCAGTGCCGCTCAGGCGAAGGAAGAAGCCCGCTTCCGCGATCTCTACGCGAAGCTGGACGAACAGTACGCTTCCTCGGTCTTTGCCACCCGCGTATTGGATATCATAAAGGAACCCCATAGCACGGAGGAGATCCTTTTCAACCTGGATACCATCTTCGGACGTACCCTGACATCAAAGCTCGACAACATCCTGGAGAGGAACGTGTTCACCGCGAAGCCCATTTACTTCGGGTCTTACGAGGAACAGCTGGCCATGAGGCAGAAGGCTGTCTCCGACGCGGCAGACGCGAGAAGGCACCTGGAAGGGAAGTTCGCTTCCAGGATCGCTCCTCCCGGCGGTTATGCATCGCCCTACATGCGGGGTGAGATAAGTTCCCCCAGGGATTCCGAATCCAACGAGGCCAGGGGCAGGATCTTCGAAGGCGTCTATGACGTCAGGGACGATACCCTCCCGGCGGAGTACACCCCGAGATCCTTTGAGGGACCGTCGGGCTACGCGTTCTATGTAAAGGCGGAAGCAGCCCTGCAGAACCTGGGCAGCGCCGTGGCGGGCCTCTTCAGGTTCAAAAAGGAAAAGGCCCTTCCCGCTCCTGCAGAGGAGA
>CADBPP010000327.1 GCA_902796565.1 uncultured Eubacteriales bacterium
GTCAGCGATATCGCCGGCACCACCAGGGACGCCATAGATACGGAATTCTCCTATAACGGCAATGAGTACCTTCTTATCGACACCGCGGGGATCAAGAAAAAGGCCAAAAGCGATTCCGCCGTCGACTACTACTCCTCGGTCAGAGCTCTCAAGGCCATCGACCGCAGCGACGTGTGCCTTCTGCTCATCGACGGAGCAGCCGGAGTCACGGAACATGACGTGAAGATAGCCGGGATGATCAAGGAGGCCTACAAGGCCATGATCATCGTGGTGAACAAGTGGGACCTGGTGGAAAAGGACACCAATACCATGTCCAGAATGAAGAAGGAGATCCTCAGAAAGCTCCATTTCGTGGACTACGCCCCGGTGGAATTCATCAGCGCCCTGAACAACGACCGGGTGGGCAAGCTCATGCCCATCGTGGAGGAGGTGCTGGAGAACTATGCCTGCCGCATCAACACCGGCCTTCTCAACGACGCCGTGGGGGACGCGGTGATGATCACGTCGCCTCCCGTCAAAAAGGGCAGACAGCTGAGATTCTTCTATTCGTCCCAGCCCGCCACATGCCCGCCGACCTTCGTGATGTTCGTCAACGACGACTCCCTGGTGAGCGTGCAGTATGAAAAATACCTGGAGGGACGGCTCAGGACAGCCTTTGGCTTTAAGGGAACGCCCATAAAGTTCATATACAGGAACAAATCAGAAAAATAATCAACCGGAGGAAAAAATGAAAATAGTTATCCTGAACGGAAGCCCCCGTGCAAAGGGCAACACCTATGAGATGTGCAAGGCCTTCAAGGAGGGCGCTGAGGCCGGCGGCCACGAAGTCACCTACCTGCACATCGGCGGAATGAAGATCGCACCCTGCCGCAGCTGCATGTACTGCAAGGGCGAGGGCCAGGGAAAGTGCATCCAGGAAGACGATATGGCATCAGTGCTGGAGGCCATCGAGTCATCCGATCTGACGGTGATGGCATCCCCCGTGTACTACTTTGCCCTTTCAGCCCAGACGAAGGCCATGATCGACCGTTTCTACTGCAAGGGAAAGCCCGCCATCAAAAAGATGCTCCTGATGCTCAGCAGCCATTCCCCCAACGCCTTCTCGGCCTGCATCAGCCAGTACAAGGCGATGCATGAGTACATCGGCTTCGAGGACATGGGCATGTTCACGGCGGCCGGGGACGAGAACCGCTCCCCCGAGCTTCTCAACCGTCTGTACTCCTTCGCGCTGAAGCTTAAATGAGAGGAGCATTAACGAGGATTAACGCTTCGTTAAGTATGTTGAAAAAAAGGGCTGCTTCTGCCATAATGTTGTAAACAATAATAAAAAAACGGAGACGGATCATGAAATACTGCACCAACTGCGGCGCCGTGATGGGCGACCAGGCAAGATTCTGTGAAAACTGCGGAAAACAGGCGGACGGCACCGAAAGACGGGCCGGAGCCGATTATGACAGCCGGAGCACTCCCGCGTATTACGGAGGGACTCAGAGCTTTCGGGTGGGCTCTCTCAAGAACAAGTGGGTCACACTGGGACTGTGCTTTTTCCTGGGAGTGATCGGCGTCCACAAGTTTTACGAGGGAAAGATCGTCTGGGGCCTTGTGTATCTCTTCACCGGAGGCCTTGCGGGCATCGGCTGGATCTACGACATGGTCAAGATCCTCATGATCCCCGACACATACTACTACGTGTACAGATAGCGGATAAACACACAGGGCGGGCTTTGGGCCCGCCCTGTTCACGTTTCAGATCCAGTGGAAATTCTCTTTTCCGGCTCCCGCCTCGAAATGGTATTTCGCGATCCCCAGGTCCATCTTCGTGAGGTTCCCGCGTCCGCAGGAGGCCCTGACACCGCCCGAGCCGTCGTATTCGAAATAAAATCGCTGCTGGTTCACTGCGGTGGGGGCCATGAGGGCCGCTTCCACTCCGTTTCTGAACCATTCGGGGGAATCCTCCTTCAGGTTGCTCACTTCCGACGCGCTCTTCGATTTGCGGATCTTTCCGTCGTTCTCACCGTAGCCTATGCTGATCACTATCGACAGCCGGTAGCCCTCCCTTATCCTTCTGACCTCCTCGGTCTTTTTGTATGTCAGAGCCACCCAGCAGGTGCGAAGTCCCATTTTCTGGGCCTCCAGCACCACCATCTCCCCCCAGTAGCCCACTTTTTCGTCCCAGTCGCCCTCCTTCGGGACGCTTATCACCATGTAGTTCGA
>CADBPP010000328.1 GCA_902796565.1 uncultured Eubacteriales bacterium
TCCATGAGTAGTATACACCTTTCTATGCCTAGCTCCAGTTATTTGCATTTTCCAGTATCTTACCGTTTTCGGCATCGACAAATATCTCAAAATAGAAATCAGGGTGTTTGAAATACTCATCAGGATCCATATCAACACCGCCTGCAGCATTTCCCTCAAACGTATAGAGCAGCGTGACCTTCCATGTCGTACGTCCTCCGCGGAGATCACGTCTGAATACCTTGTCACACTTGACTGAGGTCTCATCCAGCTGATACCGGTCGGCATAGTCGCGGCTCCTGTCTCTCATGGATCTGCGCGCCTCAGCAGCTGCTGCCTCATATGCGGCTTCCTCCGGGAGCTCAGCCGCGGTATCTCCTTTCTGCAGGCTCGACAATATGTCATTAAAGGAAGCCGCCGCCATCTGCCCGTCCGAGCTGAAAGATACGATGCCGGCGGGGTACGATGTCCCGTTATTAAAATATGTGTACTCCACAGTACTATCCGTAGGTCCTTCTTCCACATTTGATATACACTTTTGAGCGATCACAGGTCCCTGCGCAAGCTGCAGCAGCCGGAACGCTTCCGCTTCTATCTCTTCCTTCGAGACATAATTATTCGAGCCGTCAGACTCTGCCATATTATAGATCATACTGAGACTCTGCGTGTCCAGGTCATAATACAGCCGATAATCGCCGCACTCAAACTCGGCCTTCCTGACATGGATCTCCTCATTATAGGAGACCAGGCCTTTATACTCCAGCTGATCAGCCACGCTGCTGTCGTAGGCGTTCATAAACTCCTGTGCCTTCTCCTGCACCACTTTTTCCGCCTCCGCCTGATCCTTGTCAAAAGGCAGCATGGCTATCAATGCTGCAGTGATCAGGCAGGCGGCCAGCACTCCCCATCTGATCCATGTGCGTCTTCTTTTATTGACTGCCGCAGTCTCACTGCGCTCGAGTATCGCATCATCTATCTCTCCGAGGCTCCTATACAGATCATTTCTGTTCATCCAGATACCCCTCCTGTTCCAATACCCGCCTGAGCCGTTTCCTGGTGCGGTTCAGTATTACGGCAACATGACCTTTTGTCAGGCCATACCGCTGTGCTATATCAGTCACAGAGTCGGTAAAAAAATATCTGCGGACAAATATATTGCCTTCCCGCTCGGGGAGATCCTTTACAAATGTACGCAGACGCTCGCCCAGTTCCCTGGCTTCATACGCCGCTGCAGCGTCTCCCTCGTCTGCTATGCATTCCGCCAGTTCATCAAGGACCAGAGGGATCTCTCCTCCTCCGCGTTTTTTCGCTGTATTTGCGTTATACCGGTTTATTGACAGGTTGCGTGTGATCTTCGCGAAGAACATACGCAGCATGTTCGGCCTCTGCGGAGGGATCGTGTTCCATGCATGCAGCCAGGTATCGTTCACACACTCTTCGGAATCTTCATGATCATGAAGCACGTTATAGGCAATAGTACGGCAGTAAGCGCCGTATTTCAGATCCGACTCGGCTATAGCGTCCTCGTCCCTCTGCCAGTAGAGTTCTATTATCCGGCTGTCTTCCATCGAACTTCCTCCTTTCTGCCGTATTCAAGGTCCTCTACTGTATAAGACAGGAAATACCGGCTGAACTTACACGAATGATCCGAAGAATGCTCCACTTCAGTCCCCTTCAGATCTGCTTTTCCCAGGCATCATTCCGTTGGCAGCGTTGCCCGCCACTCAAAAAGAAGGTGCGCCATATAATGGGGGATTGTTAAAATACCATCTGCGACGCCAAGGTTGGAATCTTTGATCCGAATCAATTGCGTTTTGCCGTAATGATCGGGATGGGCCATGACGGTTTTAGCGCTTTTTGCATTGCCGTCTCTGGCTTTTACCTCAAGTATCGTTGAATCCCCGAGGTAATTGATGACGAAATCAAGTTCCAGGCCGCTCTCCTTGGCGAAATAGAACAGTCTCCCGCCGCGCTTGTACAAAGCATCCGCAATCAGCTCTTCGTAGAGCATGCCCTTACCCATTCCGAGAGCACCGGACAGTATTGCATCGGTCGTACCGTCTTCCAGCATCCCCACAAGCATCCCGATATCTGTCATAAATACTTTATATCGATTGGATATCGCATTGACTGACAGCGGCGTTGCGGGAACGTCCAGATTGTGGACTTTCAGGATTATCCCGGTGTCCTTCAGATAATCCAAAGCATCTTTCCCGGCGTCTTTCGCTCCCTTTCCGGTAATTTTTGAAACAACATATCTTTTGTTTTCTTTGCCCAGGAAGGACGGAATCAAAGAGAAAGCGCTCCTTATACGGGCGACCTCATTGGCATTGAACAGAGGCATGTTGTCCCTGCCGCGCCTTCTCCCGAAATCATCCTGGAGATCTCTGGTTATTCGTCTGGTGATCTGAAGCGTTGAGTAAATATTGTTAGTTTGAATGTAATTACATACCGCTTCCGGAAAACCTCCGATGCAGAGATATTCTCTGAAAAGTGACGTAAAGGACCCATGCATAGAGCCGGAAAGCGCACTCCTCGCTTCAAATGCGTCTCTAATATATGATACTTCCCTGTCTCCATATCCTTTTGCCCACAAGAATTCTTCGAAATCGAGAGTCCTCATGTCAAATTCATCTGTACACCCGACTGGCTTCGGCGTATCATCAGATACAACATAGCCATTCACGCCCAAATAGGATCCCGTCGCTATATAGTCAAATCGCTTTTCTCTCAGAACTGTTTTCAGAGACAATAAGGCCCTTGGACATTCCTGCACTTCGTCATAGAGGAATACGGTAGAGCCCTCTGTAAGTTCCGGCATTGGCATCTTTACTGACAGCTCCCGGATGATCGTATCCGCATCCAATTGTCCGTCAAAAGCTTCGCACAGATCCGGCCGGTCCCAGAAGTTAAGATAAATAATAACGTCATAGTTGTTTTCTGCGAACAGTCGTACCGAATGCGTTTTTCCTGATTGTCTGATCCCGCGTACCAAAGCCGGTTTGTGACCAGGGTTTTCTTTCCATTCCGCAAGCCACCTGTCAATATGCCTTCTCAATTCCATAGTTTGTCACCTCTTGCTTTTATGATACACCGAAAAGCGGAAAAAGCAAGGGGAGTTTTAGGGCGTTATCGGAAATTTCCGAGCGAGTTTGTGTGAGCTCTCGGAAATTTCAGGACGAGTTTGCAAGACTTTTCGGAAACCCCAGAACGGGTAGCGGCAGGTCCGGCGTTCTCCCCGCCATAATATATCTCATCGTCTTTTTTTACTCTCTGTCAATATAGGACTCCGTTCCGTTGAGCCTGAAGACTAACTTCTGATCTCTATGGGCATTCGATTAAGGATTCAATTAAGCAAAAAAAGCTCAGTATTATTATTTTAAAGCAGGATAAGGCAAGCGTTTTGGCAGCGGCTTGTGATTGCCTTCCCGGCGGCTTTATGCTACACTCGATGCGTCTTTAATAGAGATAGACTAATGAAGCAGAGGATACCGATATGATTCAGGCTGTAAATGTTTCCCTCAGGTTCGGCAAGAAGGCCCTCTTTGAGGATGTAAATGTAATATTCACCCCCGGCAACTGCTACGGCATCATCGGCGCCAACGGCGCCGGTAAGTCCACTTTCCTGCGCATCCTCTCCGGAGAGCTCGAGCCCACCAGCGGCGACGTCATCATCACTCCCGGCGAGAGACTGTCTTTCCTGAAGCAGGACCAGTTCATGTATGACGAGGAGACCGTCATCGACACCGTCATGCTCGGCAATCCCAGGCTGCTCGAGATCATGCGCGAGAAGGACGCCCTCTACGCGAAGGAAGATTTCACCGACGAGGACGGCATCCGTGCCAGCGAGCTGGAGACCGAGTTCGCAGAGATGAACGGCTGGGAGGCCGAGTCCGACGCGGCCGCGCTGTTAAACGGCCTCGGCGTTGATACCGACCTGCACTACAAGCTCATGAAGGAGCTGCCCGGTGCCGACAAGGTAAAGGTCCTGCTCGCGCAGGCGCTGTTCGGCAACCCCGACATTCTGCTGCTCGACGAGCCTACCAACTTCCTCGATCTGGCCGCGATCGCGTGGCTGGAGGAGTTCCTCATCAATTTCGAGAATACCGTTATCGTCGTATCCCACGACAGATATTTCCTCAACAAGGTCTGCACCCAGA
>CADBPP010000329.1 GCA_902796565.1 uncultured Eubacteriales bacterium
ACGCTCCGCCCTGAAGGCCAGGGGGAGGCAGCGGAAGGTATCGGTGTCCGGTTCCTCGAAGGTGAGGGAGCCGTATCCGAAAAGATCCAGTTCAGCTATCCGGGACGGCTTTCTTTCGGGCCAGGTAAAAGCGTACTGTATCGGGCCCCTCATGTCCGGGACCCCCAGCTGGGCTATGACGGAGTTGTCCTCGAACTCCACGGCGGAATGCACCACGCTCTGGGGATGCACCACCACCTTTATCTGCTCGAGCTCCGCTCCGAAGAGCCATTTCGCCTCCACCACCTCGAGGCCCTTGTTCATCAGTGTGGCGGAATCTATGGTGACCTTCGCCCCCATGTTCCAGGTGGGATGCTTAAGGGCGTCGGAAGCGGTGACGTCTCTGAGCTGCTGTGCCGTCCTTCCCCTGAAGGCGCCTCCGGAGGCGGTGAGGAGGATCCTTTTTATCCTGTTGTCCCCCGCTCCCTCAAGGCACTGGAAGATGGCGCTGTGCTCGCTGTCCACCGGCAGCACCAGGGTGCCCTTTTCCCTGACTCTCTTCGTGAAGAGCTTTCCCGCGGATACCAGCGTCTCCTTGTTGGCCAGGGCTATGTTCTTTCCCGCTTCGATGGCCGCGAAGGTGGGGCGTATGCCGCTGTTTCCCACCACCGCCGTGAGGACGGTGTCCGCTTCGCTTTGCTCAGCCGCTCTCATGAGGGCTTCCTCTCCGCCGTAAACTTTTATACCGGTGCCGAAGAGGCGTTCCTTAAGCAGTTCGGCGCACTTTTCGTCGCACATGCCCGCCATGACGGGGCGAAGCCGCCTTGCCTGTTCCTCTATGAGATCTGTATTGGTGTTCGCGGTAAGAGCGCTCACCGTGATGTTTCCGAGACTGTCTATGACATCGATGGCCTGGGTGCCTATTGAACCTGTGCTTCCCAGTATCGAGATGTTCTCCATGGGATCCTCCGAAAGATTTTATCCTGATGTCAAGAAAAAAATCCCCGCGCTTCAGAGGCGGGGACTGTGCCTGATACTAGATGAGGAACTTGAGCTCCTCGATATTCATCTTCTTCACCAGATCGTCGGCCTTCTTGCAGTTGCGCATAACGTCCTTGATGTCCACTCCTGCCAGCCTGACGGCTATGGTGGCGAGGAAATTGATGAAGTCCTTGCTCTTTTCGGGATCGAGCCTGTCGTAGCGGTTCATCAGAAGCTCTCTTCTGGCGCCGTACTCGGCGATGATCAGCCTTCTGAAGATGCTCTCGGTGATGTCGATGTCGAAGGTCCTGACGATGTCCATGAATTCAAGACCCACCAGGTCCGATATATCGGCCTCCACCAGCTGGTTGATGAAGATCTCCTTGTAAAGCTCCCTGTTGCGGTCGTTGTTGAGCATTATCATATAGAAGACCCTGGTGAAGACGATATGCTTCTGCAGGGGGTTCTCGATATCCTTTCCGATCTGGTTGTCGATAGCCTTCTTGATGCTCTGTATGAACTGCGTGTATACCACGGAGAGCATTTCATTCTTTTTGAAGTAATAATTCACGAGCCCGATGGGAACGCTGGCGTCAGCTGCGATCTTCTCGATGGTGGCGTTCTTGTAGCCGTACTCGTAAAACATTTTCTTCGCGGACTGGAAGATCCGCTCGCGGGTCTCTACCCCTTTTTTGTATGTTGCCATTCTGTACCTCTCATTCACGGCGGATTATATCACAGAATGCGGGAAAATACAAAAGAAAATTCATATTAAATTTTGAATAATCAATATGGTTCGCTTTTCGGGCGGTCTATGAGGGCAAAAATGACGCAGTCCGCGAACATTCCCAGCACCACCGCGGTGATCCTGGGGATGATCATGTCCCGGGAAGGGGAGAGGATTATGAGGGTGATGAAAAGCACCGCCGCCGCCAGGATGCTCAGGTGTTCCAGATGCATGAAGCGGCTGCGGCCGAGGATGGGATTGAGGGCGCCCATGGCCAGCATGGGCGCGCAGATGCTCATAATAAAATAGGGGAACAGATACACCGCGGTATCGTAAAGGGTGACGAGATCCGCGAGGGAAGTCTTGACGCTCTTGACCAGCAGGTAGAGTATACCCGCCACAAGGCCCGTCGCCAGATACTTTATGGTGTATTCCGTTCCTCTGTTCATATGTTTACCTCAGATCAGAACCTGACTTTTTCCCTGATGTAGGAAGCGACCTCGGATACGGGGATCCTTACCTGTTCCATGCTGTCGCGGTCCCTGACCGTGACGCATCCGTCGGTCTCGGTGTCGAAGTCCACGGTGATGCAGTACGGCGTTCCGATCTCGTCCTGTCTGCGGTAGCGCTTTCCTATGTTGCCGGATTCATCGTAGTCGCATTCGAATTCCTTCGCGAGAGCGGTGTACAGCTCCGCCGCGCTATCCGCCTGCTTCTTCGTCAGGGGCAGTACCGCCGCCTTGAAGGAGGCCAGGAAGGGATGCACCCTGAAGACGTTGCGCTCGGTGCCGTCCTCGAGGGTCTCGCACTCGTAGCCGTCGCAGAGCACCGCGAAGAGGAGACGTCCGACGCCCACGGAGGGCTCGATGCAGTAGGGGAAGAACTTCTCGTTGGTCACGGGGTCGATGTACTTCATGTCCTTGCCGGAGAAGGTCTCATGCTGCTTGAGGTCGTAGTCGGTCCTGTCGGCGATGCCCCACAGCTCGCTCACTCCGAAGGGGAAGCGGTACTCTATGTCTGTGGTGGCGTTGGAGTAGTGGCTGAGCTGTTCCTTCGTATGGTCGCGGTAGGAGATGTTCTCCTCCTTGAGGCCGAGGCTCAGAAGGAATTCCCTGCAGTAGCTCCTCCAGTAGTTGAACCACTTCATCTCCTCATCGGGATGGCAGAAGAATTCCAGTTCCATCTGCTCGAATTCGCGGGTGCGGAAGATGAAGTTGCCCGGTGTTATCTCGTTGCGGAAGGACTTGCCCACCTGTCCGATGCCAAAGGGCAGCTTTTTCCTGGTGGTGCGCTGAACGTTCTTGAAGTTCACGAAGATGCCCTGGCAGGTCTCGGGACGCAGATAGATGGTGTTTACGCTGTCCTCGGTGACTCCCTGGAAGGTCTTGAACATCAGGTTGAACTGCCTGATGGAGGTGAACTCCTTGCTGCCGCACTTGGGGCAGACGATGCCGTTCTCGGCGATGTAGTTCTCCATCTTCTCATTGCTCCAGCCGTCAGCGACCTGGTCGATGCCCTTCTTTTCGAAGTCCTCCTCGATAAGCTTGTCGGCCCTGTAGCGGCTGCGGCACTGCTTGCAGTCGATGAGGGGGTCGTTGAAGTTCGCCAGGTGTCCGCTGGCCTCCCACGTCCTTGTGTTCATGAGGATCGCGGAATCGATCATGACATTGTAGGGATTCTCCGTTATGAATTTCTTGATCCATGCGGCCTTCACATTGTTGAGAAGAAGCACTCCCACTGGACCGTAATCCCATGCGTTTGCCAGTCCTTCATAGATCTCTGAGCCCGGAAAGACGATTCCGCGCATTTTGGTGATGCTTATGATTTCGTTCAAAGTAAGCGATCTGGACATCTTTTTCCTCCGTTTTGATTTTGTTGATGAATGATTCACATGAGGGAGTACAGCATGTCGAAGCTGCGTATGCTCCTGCCGCTCATGTAGACGACATAGTCATTGACTGTCCTCAGAAGGTGTTTCATCACCGCCGCGTCCGGGACATCGAGACTGCCGAGGGCAGTGATGTCCTCGTAGAGCAGGTCCCTGAGCCTTTCCGCCTCGGAACGCTTCAGCGCAGGCATGTCCGGGGAGCCGGCGCAGTCCGTGCAGACCAGGCCTCCCTCCGAATAGTCGAAGCGGTAGTAATCCTTTCTTTCCCCGCACCTGATGCAGCCGTCGAGGTGGGGCGCCATGCCCGAGATGCCCATGAGCTTCAGGGCGAAGGCGCAGGCCATGAGGGGCGAGAGGTGCTCGCCGCTTTTTTCCAGTTCGGCCAGCGACCAGTACAGCAGCCGGAAAAGCTTACCGTCCGGGGCGTCCTCCTCCGTAAGGCTCTCGATGAGCTGGCACATGTAGGTGGCTGAGCTGACCTTCAGGATATCGCTCTGCAGTCCGAAAAAACCGTTGAGCAGTACCGCCGAGGATATGTAGCTTCCCCGGGAGCCTCCCAGCACTATCTCGCTCAGGGCGAAGGGCTGCGAGACGGAGAGCAGCTTGCTCTTCACGCTTCTGGCTCCCTTGGCGCATACCGAGATCTTTCCCTTCTCCAGGGTGAACACGGTGAGCATCCTGTCATGTTCCGAATACTTTACGCTTCTGAGGAC
>CADBPP010000330.1 GCA_902796565.1 uncultured Eubacteriales bacterium
CGAGGACGGGATCAACGCCTTCGAGGTGGCGCCGGGAGTCACCTTCTCCCAGCTGGACGCCCGCGAGATCCAGAAGGCAAAGGCCGCCATCATGGCGGGCTGCCTGATGATCATAGAGAAGTACAGCAGGGTATACAAGGACGGTAAGTTCAGGCCCGAGGACATCCACGAGGTATGCCTCGCAGGAGCCTTCGGAAACTACCTCAGCGTAGAGCAGGCCCAGCTGATCGGCCTGTTCCCTGACATCCCCGGAGTACCGGTAAGGAGCATCGGAAACGGCGCAGGCACAGGGGTCCAGATGTACCTTCTGGACAAGGGCAGCGTCAAAAAGTGCCGCATAGTCCAGCAGAATTCTGACCATACTGAGCTGAACTTCGAGGATGACTTCATGGAAACATACTTTGACGAAATGACATTCAAAAATGCCAACTTCTGATGGGAAGCACAGGGCGGCAGGGCTGATAAGCTCTGCCGTTTTAATGTTTTTTTAGCGCCGGCTCATTCCCCCGTTATTGACAGCAAAGGGATAAAAATGGTATTCTAATGGTGTAATCATGAGGATGAGCGGTCACTGACGGGATCGGGTGGAGCACCACTAAGGAACCGCATCGTCCTGAAATGCCGACCGTCTGGGCGCACCTGTAACACAAACTACAAGTGCGCCCTTTTGATTTTAAAAGGAAGGACTGTTTATGAAAAAAGTAGGAATAGTTATGGGAAGCGACAGCGACCTTCCCGTCGTAAAGAAGGCATGCGATACCCTGAAGGAACTGGGGATCCCCTTTGAACTGCACGTTTACTCCGCTCACCGGACGCCCGAGAAGGCAAAGTCATTCGCGGAAAGCGCCGCGGAAAACGGCTTCGGCGCCATCATAGCCGCCGCGGGGATGGCGGCCCATCTCGCAGGGGCCCTCGCCGCCAACACGGTGCTGCCCGTTGTGGGCATACCGGTGAGAAATGACACCCTGGACGGGCTCGACGCCCTCCTGTCCACGGTACAGATGCCTTCCGGCATCCCCGTCGCCACCGTAGGCATCAATGCCGCCGCCAACGCGGCTCTTTTGTGCGCGGAGATACTGGCGGTGGACGACGCGTCCCTGAGGGAAAAACTCACCGAAAAGAGGAGAGCCTCAGCGGAGGCGGTGCTGGAAAAGGACCGCACCATCATGGACAGGCTCTGAACTGAAAACAACTGACGGATCAAATATATTACACTTAAAACAGAAAAGGAGAAAAGGATCAATGGAACTTGTCTACACAGGAAAGACCAAGAATGTTTACGCGCTGGAGAACGGGAATTATCTTCTGAAATTCAAGGATGACTGCACGGGAAAGGACGGAGTGTTCGATCCGGGAGAGAACTCCATCGGACTCACCATAGAGGGAGTGGGGCTCAACAACCTCAAGATGAGCATCTACTATTTCGAGATACTTGAGAAGCTGGGCATCCGCACCCATTACGTGGCGGCGGATCTGGACGAGACCACCATGACCGTACGCCCCGCGAAGGTATTCGGTCACGGCCTCGAGGTCATCTGCAGAAAGAGGGCCGTGGGAAGTTTCCTGCGCCGCTACGGCGAGTACATAGAGGAAGCTGCGGAACTGCCCTACTATGTTGAAACCACCTTCAAGAACGACGAAAAGGGCGATCCCCTCGTCACCATGGACGGTCTCGTCGTCCTCGGGATCATGACCGAGAAGCAGTACGCGGACATCAAGGATATGACCCAGAAGATCACAAAGGTCATCTCCGACGATCTCGAAAAGAGGGGCCTGGACCTGTACGACATCAAGTTCGAGTTCGGTTACGATAAGAACGGTGATGTCATGCTCATCGACGAGATAGCCTCCGGAAACATGAGGGTATACAAGGACGGTTCCTACATCGGCCCCATGGAGCTTTCGGACATATTCTTTGCATAGGAGATATAAATGGGCGGATATTTCGCAGTAACGTCCGAACGGGACTGCCTCTCGGACGTGTTCTTCGGCACGGATTATCATTCCCACCTGGGCACGTCCAACGCCGGAATGGCGGCATGGAGCAGGGAGGACGGTCTGCAGAGAGAGATACATTCAATAAAGACCGCTCCCTTCAGGACGAAGTTCGCGTCTATCATGGACTCGATGAGGGGCACGGCAGCCATGGGCATCATCAGCGATTCCGACCCCCAGCCCCTGCTGATCCGTTCCCGACTGGGATGCTTCGCGGTGGGCTTTACGGGCATAATCAGGAATTCGGATGAACTGGTGGAAAAGTACATACTTCCGGACAGAGGACATCTGGACGCCATGGGAGGAGGAAAGATAAACTCCACCGAGCTGCTGGCGTCCCTCATAAGCCTGAAGGATACCTTCACGGAGGGGATCGTCTTTGCCCAGGAGGTCATTGACGGCACCGCCTGCGTGGTCATCCTCCGGGAGGATGGTTCGATCATCGCCGCCAGGGACCGCTTCGGAAGACTTCCCGTCCACATCGGATGCGCCGAAGGCGCCAGGGCGGTGTCCTTTGAGGCTTTTGCCTATCAGAAGCTGGGATTCGCGGACGAGTATGAGCTGGGCCCGGGAGAGATCGCCGAGATCTATCCCGACAGGATCGGCATCCTCTCGAAGGCCCGCAGCGAAAAGAAGCTCT
This sequence comes from uncultured Eubacteriales bacterium, assembly GCA_902796565.1. Taxonomy (GTDB): domain Bacteria; phylum Bacillota; class Clostridia; order Eubacteriales; family Anaerofustaceae; genus RUG14186. The sequence goes on from CADBPP010000330.1 coordinate 2,636, forward strand.
GCGCCTTCCTCTTCAGCTATTACGGCTACCCCACCAGCACCTACGAGGGCGTGAACGTGGAGATGATGCGTTACGCCAACGGAAGGATAATGGCGGAGAACGAGATGAAAAACGGTGATCTCCCGGAGATCGATTACATAGGAGGGGTCCCGGATTCGGGAACTCCCCACGCCATCGGTTACGCCGCCGCGGCGGGGATACCCTTTGCCAGGGCCTTCATTAAGTACACCCCCACATGGGCCCGCAGCTTCATGCCGGACAACCAGTCCGACCGCAACCGCGTCGCCAGAATGAAACAGCTTCCAATAAGGGAACTGATCGAGGGCAAGAAGCTGATGTTCGTGGACGATTCGATCGTAAGGGGCACCCAGATGAGGGAGACCGTGGAGTTCCTGTATGAGAACGGCGCGAAGCAGGTTCATATGCGCTCTGCCTCGCCTCCCATCATGTGTTCCTGCAAATACCTCAACTTCTCCAGACAGACGGACGAAAAGGAGCTGATAGCCCGCAGGGTGATCCTTTCCCTCGAGGGAGAGGAAGGTCTCTCCCACCTCGACGAATACAGCGACGGGGCCACCGAAAGGGGACAGAAGCTCAGACGCGCCATCTCCGAGGAGCTGGGATTCGATTCCCTGGACTTCCAGTCCGTGGACGGGATAGTCAGGGCCATCGGAATGGAAAAGTGCGAGCTGTGCACCTACTGCTGGGACGGAAAGGAGTAAACATATGGCATACAAATCTGAATCTGAAGCATACCGCGCCTCAGGAGTCGACATTACCGAAGGCTACAGGGCAGTGGAGCTGATGAAAAAACACATAAAAAGGACGCAGACCCCGGGCGTGCTCTCCCCCATCGGAGGTTTCGGAGGCCTTTTCGCCCCGGACCTGAATGGAGTCAGGGAACCGGTGCTGGTATCCGGCACAGACGGCGTCGGCACGAAGCTGAAGCTGGCATTCCTTCTCGACAAACACGACACCGTGGGCATAGACTGTGTCGCCATGTGCGCCAATGACATCGTGTGCTGCGGGGCATCCCCCCTGTTCTTCCTCGATTACATCGCCTGCGGAAAGCTTTCCGCGGAAAGGGCGGAGCAGATCGTCAAGGGCATTTCCGACGGATGCGTCCAGGCGGGATGCGCACTGATAGGCGGGGAGACCGCCGAGATGCCGGGCTTCTATCCCGGAGACGAATATGATCTGGCGGGCTTCTGTGTGGGCATGGGAGACCGGGAAAAGCTGATAGATCCTTCATCTGTGACGGACGGCGACGTGATCATCGCCCTTCCCTCCAGCGGAGTGCATTCCAACGGCTTCTCCCTGGTCAGGAAGATCTATGACGAAAAGGCCCTTATGAGCCCCGACCCTGACTTTTCGGGACGTCTTCCCGCGGAAGTGCTGATTACCCCCACGAAAATATATGTGAAGAGCATCCTCGCCCTCGCCTCGCAGGTGAAGGTAAAGGGCGTGTCCCACATCACAGGAGGAGGCTTCTTTGAAAACATCCCGAGGAGCATACCGGAGGGCTTCGGCGCGAAGATCGACAGAGCCTCCGTCAAGGTGCTGCCCGTTTTCGAGATCCTCGAAAAGCGTGGTGGCATCTCCGAAAGAGACATGTTCAACACCTACAACATGGGCGTGGGCATGACTGTGACCGTAGATCCCGCGGACGCTGAAAAGGCCATAGGGATCCTCAGGGAGAACGGAGAAGACGCATACGTGATCGGCTGCGTCGCAAAAGGAGCGGAAAGGCTCGAGCTATGCTGAAGAAAGTCATGAACGTCGCGGTCCTCGTTTCCGGAGGAGGCACCAACCTGCAGGCCATACTTGACGAGCAGGACAGGGGAAACATCACCAGCGGACGGGTGAAGCTGGTGATCAGCGACCAG
>CADBPP010000331.1 GCA_902796565.1 uncultured Eubacteriales bacterium
AATTCCATGTTCCAGGAGTAGGGATTGCGCTCCGCCGCCTTAAGTTCGGCTGTCTCCTTCATTGCCCGGATATCCCTCTCTGTGAACTTTTTCTTCCCGCTCATGCGGCAGAACCACTTCATCGGCGGGATCATCATCGCCTTCGCATAGTATTCCGTAAGCGCCGCCGTATCAGGCTTTTCCTCCATACTCAGGACGAAGGAACAGAGCATGGCACAGTTTACGATATTCATTTTGAAGCGGTCCGACTTCTCGAATTCGGGAAGGCCCGCTATGATCTGCCTGTACTTTTCCCCCGCCGAAGAAGTTATCCTCTCAGCCTTCCCGGCGCTGAAGCCCAGGACGCTTACCAGGCTGCCTTGGAAGGATCTTCTGAACAGTATCCACATGCCAAAGGGCATACCCGCATATCTCATATCCTCACACCCCCATCGCTCTTTTAAGTTCCGACACCAGCACTTCGGGCCTGAGCACGGCAAGGCCTCCGTGTCCGACCCCGTCGAACTCCCGAAAAAAAGTCTGCGGAAGATTGTCCCTGACATAGCTTATGTCCCATCTTCTGTCCTTCTTCTCCGCTTTCGCGTACCAGTACTCGATGTGAGGACAGGCGGTACGGATCACTTTGGGCATATCGTAGTTGTTGGCCGACTCAAAGGTCCGCCAGATGGTTTTCGCGCTGATGTCTCTCAGAACATCAGCTATATATTCCAGATCCTCTTCGGAATACTCATCCGTGGAGAAGGCTTTCTCCAGCAGCCTGATCCCGCCGAGTTTTCCCATATATATCATCAGGAAATCCCGCAGGGCGATCAGCCTTGTCACGATCCACGGAAGACGATAGGGCGTGATGCCCCCGTCCATGACCGCGCTTTTCTGCCTGAGCTTTCCTTCGGATATGAGCCGCATCACGACGGCTCCTCCCAGGGAACAGCCGTAGGCGCACGACAGTTCCGTGATCCCACGGGATAACAGATCCTCCGCCAGGCCTGAAGCGATCTCCTCCACTCCGGTGAAGTCAGCGCGGGATTCAGTGTCATATCCGGGAAGAGCAGGAACGATCACGTGATACTTATCCTCAAGCAGGGGTATCACATACTCGAAATAATCCCACCTGACGAGGGCCGGGTGGATCAGGAGGACTGCCTTTTCGTTTCCGGTGCCGAATTCATGCATGTTCATTTTGAGACCCTTCCCGTCTGGGCCGGCAGCCCTCCCATCATCCACAGGCTGCCGATAGTTATCCGGCCTGATGCGGGGCTTATCCTGCCGTCCGTCTCTCATGACAGCGCCTCCTCCCTCAATTCTTCCTCCTTTGTCATTTCCTTCAGAAGGATAAGTCCGAGGATCAGGACCAGAGCGTGCCCGAAGGATTCCGTGCCGTGATCCAGCTGATTGAGGGGCCAGGGCAAAAGGGTCATCAGATTTCCGACGATCCCGGGCATCATGATCGGATTGCAGAGGCTCGCGAGGATCTTCGCCCCGGTGCCTTTAAGCGGTATGATCCCTTTCCATACCATGGCGATCATAACGACGCACAGCAGGACATCGCACAGGACATACGAGATCAGCATCGGAGCCGCGTTGGCATAGAAGACCCTGTTTGCGATATCCGCTGCGGAAAGCATGTCCCCGTAGCTTTGGTAAACGTATTTGAATATCAGTGCCACGGTCATGAACATGGCGTGGACATAAGTCCATGCGACCGTCCCTGTGATATATGCGGCGCGAAACAGCCTGACCCATTTCTGATCCTTCTCAGCGCTCACACGGATCTTCAGAAGTCCGTACATCCTGTGAAAGCCCATGTAGTAGAGGATCGTCCCGAAGAACCCGCACAGGATACTGGCGACCATGCGCCAGGTCCCCATCTCAAGGTAGGCGATCCTGACCATGAAGCCGATGCTTTCCGTTGTCTGGGTCCTGCCTGTGGCGGCAAAGAGGAGATCTCCTGCCACATACATGAGGCATCCTATGATCCCCGCTATCAGAAGCTTTTTCGATTTTTCAGATGCATCCATTACGTTTCCCTCTTTTCGCATGAAAGGCATTAGGTTAGCCGCGGATAACCGACGATCCCAAAAAATGATCCGTTGAGACCGCGCATTCTCCCGCCGACTTTCCCGCTGCCGGAGAGCTGCAAAGAGCTGTCCGGTCCGGTGTTAGCTATAGCTAACTACGATACTATTATAACTGTCCCATGGAGAAAATCAAGAGAGTTCAGAAAAAATGATGCCATTAAAAAAGAGCGGAAAGTCCTCAGGCTTTTCGCTCGCATCCATGATAGGATCTGCCGAAAAGTTCATCGGGTCTTCCGCATACATATCCCGGGATCATATTCGAAAACGCGGTCACTGATCCGTTTTTTCACGCTCTTTGCGCTTTCTGCGTCTCTGCTCCCGGTTGTTTTCTTCTGAAGCGAATATCTCCACCACCGCGTCGGTAAGTTCGTCCGACCAGACTCTTCCCGCTTTCATGACATGTGCCCAGGGGCACAGTTTTTCGTACTCATCGTCGAATA
>CADBPP010000332.1 GCA_902796565.1 uncultured Eubacteriales bacterium
AAGAAAAACTGAAAGATCCCCGCCGCGCGGCGGGGATCTTTTTCAGACAGCCTGTTTGGTCAGAGGCGCGTATTTCAGTTTTATCATCTTTTCCAGATCCTGGGGGGAAAGGCACACCTGGGCCCCGACCCGTCCGGCGGAGATGCAGATCTTCTCCAGGGAGGATGCGCTCTCATCGAGGACCGTCGGGAAGAACTTCTTCATGCCGATGGGGGAACAGCCCCCGTGGATGTATCCCGTCAGGGGCAGAAGCTCCTTCTGCTTTATCATCTCGATGCTCTTTTCCCCCACCGCCAAAGCCGCTTTTTTGAGATCCAGCTCCTCCGCCACCGGGATCACGAACACATAGAAGGCCTTGTCCCTTCCCCTGGTCACCAGGGTCTTGAATACGTTCCTTTCGTCCTCTCCCAGAACACGGGCCACGTCTTCTCCGGAGAGGCCCTCCCCGTCGTAATAAAACGCTTCATAGCCCACCTTCTTCTGGTCGAGAAGCCTCATCACATTAGTCTTGTCGCTGTCCTTTTTCATTTCTTATCCCTTCTGTTCCAGACGCAGCACGGGCAGAAGCTCCATCGATGAAGTCATCACGAATTCCGAAGAGAGCCTCCTCACCAGAGACACCGCACAGGCGGGCTCAAGGGAAACGAAGGCCCCTCTTGAACGGTCACATCCCACTATCACGATATCCCCGCAGAGGACGTCGATGAAGTCCAGTTCATCCTCCCCCGCGCCGTCTCCCAGGACCACGTTCATGGGCATGCCGAGGATCTTTCCCTCATCGTTGCAGATGATATCCGTATCCTCATCGAGGGCCAGGGGCTCGATGAGTCCCCCCACGATATCCTGGAGCTCCCCGAGCTCCCCGGAGATGTGGGCTATCTCCGCTGCCTTACCGCATCTTTTTACTACCGCAAGCATTTTCTGCTCCTCCTTTTTTGTTTCTCGCCCTATATATATGTACGCAAGGAGGTATTTCCCTTCAAAAGGAGGAGCGATTTTTTACTCTGTTATAAACTGCACGCTGAAGCCGCTGGGATCGGCGACGAAGAAGAATCCCCTGCCCTCTCCGAGCCATCTGATCTGTGTGGGCTCATAGCCCTTTTCGATGAACCACTCCCGGCACTCCTTAACGTCCTTCACTCCGAAGCCCATGGATACACCGCTGCCCCTGAAGGGCTTTTCGGAGTCGATGAGTTCCACCAGGGTATCATCATCGCTGTTTCCCATGAATACGATCCTGTTGGAAGGACGGTCCCTCATGTCCCTGATGACCTTCAGTCCCGCGCATTCGCAGTAAAATTTCACAGACGCCTCAAGATCGGCGCACTGTATCGTTATGTGCTCAAGTCTCATGTCAGTCCCTCCCTTATTATTATATGTATATATTATATCGCATCCGGTGCGGCGCGGCACGACTTTCTTTGAGCTATTTCCTAAAGCGGGGATTTGCTGATATAATCCAGTAAGGAAAGACAGGAGAGCAAACAGAATGATCACAGGAAAACAGCGTTCGTATCTCAAGAGCCTCGCAAACGGCATCTCCCCCACGGTATTCATCGGAAAGGCGGGCCTCACGGAAAACATACTTAACGAAACGGACAACTTCCTCACCGCCCACGAGCTGGTGAAGATCCGCATCCAGGAGGGAGCGGACCTGGGCGCCAAAGAGACCGCCAACGAGATGAAGGACCTTCTCGGGGCCGAGTTCGTCCAGGCCATAGGAAAGACCTTCGTCCTGTACCGCATGAGCGAAGAGGAAGGAAAGATAATTCTTCCGTAGGCGGACATTTGCCATGATCTCATGGCAGCGTAAGGAGCGCCATGCCCCGGCGGAAAGCCGGGGCTTTTTGGATGCCCTGTGTTCCGGGACAGAAAAAAGGACTGCCTCAGGCAGTCCGTGAAATCGTGGCAGGGGTATGAGGATTCGAACCTCAGTGATGACGGAGTCAGAGTCCGTTGCCTTACCGCTTGGCGATACCCCTAAATGGATGGGGTGGAATCAGGGATTCGAACCCTGGATCTTCGGAACCACAATCCGACGCTTTAACCAGCTAAGCCAATCCCACCGGCATAATGTTTTATAAATGGTGCGCCAGAGAGGAATCGAACCTCCGACACACGGCTTAGAAGGCCGTTGCTCTATCCCCTGAGCTACTGGCACACAGATAAAAATGGAGCGGGTGAAGGGGATCGAACCCTCGCAACCAGCTTGGAGGGCTGGGGCTCTACCACTGAGCTACACCCGCAAATGCATGAATTAGTATAAATGAAA
>CADBPP010000333.1 GCA_902796565.1 uncultured Eubacteriales bacterium
ATAATCACCAGTTTTCAAATTGAATACCAGAATAGTGAAACGACGGCCTTGTGGGGAAACCTGCGGGGCTTTTTTCATTGGAGGAAAGTAAGCGGTAAATAATCGGCATCTAGCCGAAATCGGTTCGATTTGATACAATTAAAGATCAAGATGCGACATCTGTCACAAAAGTCTCATCTTTGGGTCGACTCGATTTGCAAAAGCTTCCGGTGAGAGTATCCCGGAAGCTTTTTTTACATATGCTGAGGATCAGTGGGTCCTGAGGTACTCGTCCATGAACATGTTCACGATATGCACCGCTCCGTGATATCCTACGAGCGGGGCGTCGTAGGGATGGAGCCGATAGCGTATGTCCGGGTTCGCTATCTGCAGTTCCGTATTCTTTCCGAACCATTTTAAAGCTTCACCGGAGAACATCAGGTAGCCCTTCTCGTGGCTTTCCACCACGGGGATCCACTTCTCCTCGGGATAGTAGGGGATGGACTCATCTCCCATCTCAGGGCAGTCGCACCAGCATACCCCCTTCTTCAGCGGCAGTTCAACTGTGGCGAACTCCATGATACCCTTCACCACGTCGTAATGTCCCCCGATAGTAAGGGTGGCTTCCTCAGGATAGGACCATGCATTGGACTGAAGTGTCCTGAAAGGCCTGTAAATCTGATCGGAAAGGAGTTTTTCCTCGTATCCGGTAAAGCTTTTGTCCGGTTCCTTCCCGAGTGCTTCGCCCACCTTTTCGAGCCATGCGGTGGTCGCTTTGATCCCGTAAGGTCTCCCGTATACCCATGGAGTGCCGAAACGCTTCTCGAGATACTTCGCGCAGCTGATACCTTCTCTGCGGATCACCAGGTTCACATGGGCTTCTCCCATCCGCTCGATGTCAGATACGCTGCAGCGGGATGAGAACGCACACAGGCAGTCCATGCCGAAGGCACCCTTCATCATTCTTTCTGTTTCTGTAAGGTCCGCTCCGAAGTTGAAAAGATCGGGACACGTGCCTATGACGTTGTACAGAGGCTTTTCACCTTTTGATGTATCTTTGCACAGGGCTTTGGCGATCCCTGTGAGGGCTTCCTCGACTCCCTTGTGCTGAGAGATGGCAAAGCTGCCGTGTCCCAGGGGGACCAGCTTCACTTCGGGAAAATCTTCCTGAAGCACGTTCGCTATGGCGAACATGTCCATCCCGATGACTTCCGGCACGGCCGAAGGCTGCAGGAAGATCACCTTCGGATGATCGGTATCCGCCACCTGTCTTATGGTGCTTTCCAGACGGTATGTCTGTCCCATGGCGATGTCGGTCTCATCGATGTATGTGGTATACAGCGGCGCTCCGTAGCCTTCATAGATCCCGCTCTGCCTGAGCAGTGCTCCGCTGTACAGATTGTGTCCCATGCATCCGAATTCAACGACGGCGGATTCGCTTATCGATGAAAGCGTCCAGAATATCCCCATCCTTCCGGACGGCATTGGTTTAAACCGGTACAGGCCCATAAATATCCAACCTTTCTCCCATCTTTCCGGTCTCCAGTACTTCAAATATCCTGGAGAGTATGCCGACGGTCCGCTCATAGCCGGTGATCCCGAAGAAATCACCCATCTCCTCGGCTACTTTGAGTCCTTCCACGGGCTCGGAGATGAATCCGAAACAGATGTCGGGTTTAAGATCACGTATGATGAGTATATCGTGATCTCTGTGCATGATATGGCATACCGGAGGATCGAACCCCAGGTTCTTAAGGGTCTTTGCGTAGCCGGAGTCTTCCTGATGGAAGTCCTGCACGTCTATCAGCAGGGGTTCCATCCCGAATCCCGCCAGATACGAAGCCAGGGCCACCGGCATGTCCACGCCGGTCATCATGACGTATCTGATGCCCTTAAGTTCCTTCGCGGCTCTTTCTTCCAGTTCTATGGCTTTGTTTCTCCAGCCTCTGAATTCCTCTGTCAGATCTATACCGAAGGTCTCCTCTATCATCCTGTATGCGCTGTCCACCTGCTTAACGGAGAATGAGTTATGCAGAGGAACGTAGGGTATGCCGAACTTCTGCTGCATCTTTGCCGCCAGAGGCTGGGTGTATGCGGTGGTAACGATGTTCAGCTCCGCTGAAGGAGCATCCATCAGTTCATCCATCGTCAGTCCCGAAGCCATCTTCCTGAGGTTGATGCCCCTGTTTTCCAGTGCTCCGACGATCAGGGGGTATTCTATCGGTGAATTTGCCTGGGGCCACGGTTCCATGAACATGAGATTCGCGGAGCCTTTGCGGGTGTCTCGGGGTTCCATGAATTCTCCCAGTGCCTGGGCGGTCTTCCAGGTGCCTATGGGCGCAGCGAAGTTCTTGAACTGCCCCATGGTGACATAGGACAGTTTTGCCTTCAGCTCAGGACCGACTTCCGAGATGATGCTGTCGAAGTCTTCCCCTATAAGGTCTGTGACGCAGGTGGCTATCATCATGATGGCCTCTGCGCCTTCGGCATCCATCTTTCTCAGAGCGTCGATGACTCCCTTTCTTGCACCGAAGATGACTTCCTTTTCGTCAAGGACGTAAAGCCAGTAGAGTTCCCCGTTTTCTCCGACGGGCCCGGAGTTTACCCTCCTGGAATGTGTGGTGCATTCAGGCATGCCCACCATGAGGTAGGAGAGGCCTTCTATGCCTTCGCAGATGTTGCACACGACCCTCATAGGGCACCATCCTCCGGAATAGACCGCCGGCGTCAGGAACTTGATGTTCTTGTCTGAACGGACAGCTGAAAGCCTGCTCAGATGACGTAACGGATCCTGTGCCATCCTATTCCTCCTCCAGTAGTTTTTTAGCCAGCGCTCCGAAGATCTTTGATACTTCGCAGTCCGGGAACGCTTCCACAACGGTCTTTCCCAGTTCCTCCGCCTTTTGGATCATGGGATCGCGGGGTATCTTCATGATGACTCTGGTATCGATCTCCTCCGCTGCCTTGCGGACCAATTCGTCCTCGTTCTCGATCCCCTTGGCGTTGTATATGAGACCTCCAAGGGTGGCGTAGCCCCTCTTGCCGAAGCTCTTGACGGCATGGGAGATGTTGGTCGCGGCATAAAGGGACATCATCTCGCCGGAGGTCACTATGCAAACCTTGTCGGCGTATCCTCCTCTTATGGGCATGGCAAAGCCTCCGCATACGACATCTCCGAGGACATCGTAGAAGATCACGTCCGGCTGATACACTTCGTACGCCTCGAGTTCCTCCAGTTTTTCAAAGGCCGTGATTATACCTCTTCCGGCACAGCCGACTCCCGGGACCGGTCCTCCCGACTCGACGCAGTAGACACCGCTTTCGCTTTTAAGAACGATGTCATCGAGGCTGACCTCGTCTTTGTCCCTCATGGTCTCCAAAACCGTCGGTATCCTGACGCCTCCCATGAGGGTCCTGGTGGAATCTGACTTCGGGTCGCAGCCGATCTGCATCACCGTGAGCCCCTCGGCCGCCAGTGACGCGGACATGTTTGAGACCACCGTGGATTTGCCGATGCCGCCTTTTCCGTAGATCGCTATCTTTTTCATTCTTCCTCCTTTTTTGCGCGGCTTTCCATTACGTCCGCGGCTTGAAGTTATAAACATACGATGTGATACGGTGAAGGGATCCCTTCACTATTTTAAATATAATCCAGAATATACGAGATTTCAAGCAAAAGCGTAAACGTCCCGCGAATGTGTCCGCAAAAGGCCAGGCATCCGGCCGCGGACAGTAAAAAAACGCTGCACCGGATAACCGATGCAGCGGCATAAAACTTTCTGGGTCTGAGGATCATTCCTCGACGTTGACGATCCATCCCTCGGGTGCCTCGATGGTGCCCAGCTGGATGCCCACCAGGGTGTCATAGAGCTTCTTGGTGATGGGTCCCACGGTATCGCCGTAGACGATCTTTCTTCCGTGATCGCTGATCATTCCGACCGGGGAGATCACGGCCGCGGTACCGCACAGGCCCGCCTCGGCGAAGTCATCGAGCTCGGTAAGGGCGA
>CADBPP010000334.1 GCA_902796565.1 uncultured Eubacteriales bacterium
ATATCGCTCCGGTAGGTAAACCGTTACTCGCAGATATTGATGTACATCTTATTGACGAGGATGGAAAACGGATCGAAGGAGCCGGTCAGGGTGAGCTTTGCTTCAAGAATGAGTATGTCAGGGGTTATCTGAATTTACCTGAGAAAAATGCGGAAGCATTCAGGAACGGAGTCTATCACTCCGGGGATATCGCAAGGCGGGATGAAAGCGGGAATTATTATATTGTCGGAAGAATCGACGATATGATCAAGATTAACGGCAACCGGATTGAACCCGCAGAGATTGAGGCGCGCGTACGGGATCTCACAGGTCTTAAGAAGGTGCTGGCCAAGGGGTTTTGTACGGAAGAAAGGTCATTTATCTGTGTCTATTTTCTGAAGGAAGAAGCCAGGCAGCTGGGGATTTATGCTGACAGCAGTCTTGCTGCGGATATGAATGCGCTGAAGCAGACTCTTCCTTCCTATATGCTTCCTTCCTATTATGTGGGACTGGATGAATTTCCGCTTAACCAGAACGGAAAGCTTGACAAAAAGCAGCTGAAAGCGCCCGACACGAAGGCTTACCGGAAACACTATGTTGCGCCTGTCAACGAGATGGAAGAGCTGACGGCATCTGCTATGGAAAAAGTTTTAAAGACCCATGAGGTCAGTGCAGACGATGATTTCTATGAGATCGGGGGCGACTCTCTGAAAACGATTCAGCTTATTGCGGAATTTGCGGACAGGGGCTATGACATTTCTGAGAAGGATCTCTATGATGCCCGAACACCCCGGAAACTGGCAGAGCGCATGCAGGGAAAGATCATGGCCGCTGATGAGGAGATGAAAGCGCTGGAAGAACAGGAGGAAAAAAGGCCTCATCCCCTTCTTCAGATGCAGAGAAGCATCGTGTGGAAGGTGGAGGCCGATCCGAATACCACGCTCGTAAATGTCCCGGTCCTGTACCAGCTGAAAGACGATGTGGATCCGGATCGTTTGGCACAGGCGGTGGATAAGGTGTTCCGGCATCATCCGCTGTTGCTCACAAAAATGATCAAAGAGGATGGAACCGTCCTTCAGCAATATGCGCCTGAGCTCTTTGAACCGATACGGATAGTGAGGCTTACCCAGGAGGAATTCAATCATAAAAAAGAAGAACTGCTCTCTCCCATGGAGCTTTATGATTCCAGGCTGTACCGGCATGGTATTTTCCTGACAGAAGAGCATGTTTATTTTTTCATGGACGTGCACCATGTACTTGTGGACGGAACCTCCATGAATCTGATCACGGACCAGATCTATGATTGTTACAGGGATCCGGAGGCCGAACTTCCGGGTGATTACTATTATGCCATCCTGAAGAGCATGGAGGATGAGAAAGGGGGAGCAGGGTACAGGGAGGCCGAAGAGTATTACCATGATCTTTATGAGGTGAAAGGGGAAGTGGGAAAATGCTCCTGTATCATAGAACCGAACCTCCCGGGACCCGATTATGAGTGCGGCGTTGACATCGATCCGGCTGCATTTGAAAAGCAGGAGGGGGATAGAAGTCTGCTCTTTACGACAGCCGCCCTGCTCGCTGTCGCGAATTTTAACCGGACGGACAGAGCGATGATCAGCTGGGTATATAAAGGAAGGGACACATTTTTAAAGATCCACTCGGCCGGTGCGTATGCCAGGATGCTCTCTTTGTATCTGGTTATAGAGGAAAATGATACGCCGCAGACGCTTCTGCAAAAAGCAAAGGAGCAGATCAGTTTTGCGAGCTCTCATGGTTGTTACACGTATTTATCCTTCCATGCGAAACCCCCGGTCAATACATTGCAGTTTATTTATCAGAAGAATATTATGAACCGCGGGAGGCTGGGGGCGCTTGTTAAGGATTCTCTCCCTGTAAATAAGAGCACAAAACAGCCCCTCGGCATGTTCGGCCTGTCGATCACCGAAAATGACGGGGTGCCGACGCTTCTATATACCTGTGCCTATTCCAAAGGCTATTATACGAAAGAGTCTATGGAATATTTCCGGAAGCTCTATGATGAAGCGGTGGAATACCTCAGGCATTGAGGCGGATGGAACGATAATTCTTTAAGGAAACGCTGATTAATCAGTGTTTCCTTAAAAATCTCATGAAGGAGGATGTGACACGGTGGCTTTTGTAGAAGTTCAGGAAAAAGGTAAGCGTTCTGTGGTGGTACGGGTTGCCGGGAATATGGATGCGGAAAACGTGCAGCAAGTCACCGAGGAG
>CADBPP010000335.1 GCA_902796565.1 uncultured Eubacteriales bacterium
CATGACAGTGATCAGGGCGAACATTATGTTCCGCCATCTGCCTTTCAGCACCAGTCCCACATACATGTAGGCGAAGATGATCCAGATCACCCCGCCGCCTCTGAGCCCTCCCCCGTAGAAAAATAAAGCGGGGAGAACGAATAATACAAGTCCCACCACTATGATCCGGACAGCCAGATCGAGCCTGTCTATGCGAAGGCAGGTCAGAGCGATGACAGGAACCATCACCACCGTTACCACCAGCGTTGCGGTCTCCATGAAGTTTTCGCCCACAAGGATATCTCCTATCAGGGCGATGAACACCACCACCTCGGACATAAAGGTCAGAATGAGGAAGATGCGCTCGCTGAAATCCCGGTCCGGATCCCTTATGGCGTCATAGGCGGATTTAAAGATCCCGAACAGATTCATCTCTTCTCACCTCCCTTGCCGGTTCCCCTTCCTGACAGCACCCTGGTGACAACCCTCTCAAAATCGGAAGTATTGATGGGCTTTGCTATGAATCCGTCGAAGCCTTCTTTTAGGAACATTTCCCGGGCGCCGGAAACCGCATTTGCGGTAAGGGCCACCACAAGTATTTCCCTTCCCGTTTCGGCAGCGGCTGCCTTGATGAGCTTCATGGCCTCCACGCCGTCCATCTCGGGCATCATATGATCCATGAACACCAGATCGTATTCGTTGGATCTGAATTTCTTTATGGCTTCTTTTCCGCTTCCCGCGGTATCGATGATCATCTCATATTCCCTGAAAAGGGATGTGGCCACCACCAGATTCATGGGCTCGTCATCCACTATCAGCGCTCTGACGCCCTTAAACACGGGCCGTTGACCGTTTTCCCGGTCCCCCATGTCGCTTTCCCTGGCGTCCCACCCTTCGTTCAGGACCTTTATTACGGGATATGCATACAGGGGCTTCGGCATCACAATGACTCTGCTGTTGGCAGGGACCTTGATGTCAGGGCCTGCGGACACCGCCACCACGATATTTTCTTTGGCCAGTTCCTCAAAGTAGCCGCTGTTCTCCTCGTACTCTTCCTGCCCCATGAATACATGGGTTGCTTTCAATTTTTCCTTCAGGCGCTCCACCTCATAGACCGTCTCGGCGGGATAGAGGGGAACGTGGATACCGGATGCCAGTGAGGTGGCCATGCTCCGGTAAAAGTCGCGAAGCCTGGGCACTTTGTATTTATCCGGACGCACATGGAACAGGACCGCCCCCTCAAAGGAATCCTCAAGCGACAGGCAGGGCCTCTCATCCACCACCTTCTGAGGGATCGTAACGCGCACCGTGGTACCGCTCTCACCCTCGCTCTCTATCTTCACAAAGCCTCCCATACTGTGGGCAAACCCGTATACGATATACAGCCCCAGTCCGATGCCTCCCGAACTGCGGTTTCTTTTCTTATTTGCCTGGTACATCCCTGCGGTAACCGCCCGGATCGCGGCTCTGCTCATGCCGATGCCCGTGTCTGTCATCTCGATCCCGAGATTCACTCCGTAGTCGGTCTTCTCGGCATACATCTTCACAAATATGCCGCCTGTCCTCGTGAACTTCACCGCGTTCTCCAGAAGATGCCGGAATATCTTGTGAAGCTTCTTGATATCGCCCCTCATCATTGCGGGGGTCATGGGATCCAGATCCACCACCAGTTCCAGATCTCCCTTGCTGTCGTTGGTACGGAAGCTCGTGACCACATCGTTGATCAGGGATGTGCTCATATAATCGTCTTCCTCAATGAAGATACTCTGCCTCTTACACTCGGTGTAATCCTGGATATCCTCGATCTGATAGGCGAGTCTCACCCCTGCGTTCTTGATGGAAGCCGCTTCATCCCCCGCTCCCCGCTTGATCAGGAGATCCGACATTCCGTTTACCACATTTACCGGGGTCCTGAGTTCATGGGATATGTTGGACAGGAAGTCCTCCATGTTGGCGTCGTTCTTCTCTACCCGTTCCTCCTTTATCCTGTTTTCCTCCTCATCCTCAAGCCTGTCATTTATGGTCCGGACGCTGAAATAATAGATCAGGAGCACGATGGCCGCATGAAGCAGGAGCCTGAAAACGG
>CADBPP010000336.1 GCA_902796565.1 uncultured Eubacteriales bacterium
TCCTCACGGTCCGAGGCCATGGCGACGGCCCTCAGTTTTTTCATTTTTACGATAGCCATGTTATGCCCTGATCCTTTCGATGATCAGATCCGAAGCTGCCGCGATATGCGCCGCAGCTTCTGTTTTCAGCACCTCGGCTTCCGCGCGGGCCTTTGAAAGGACTTCCTCCGAGCGCTGCTTCGCGCGCTCTTCTGCCGCCTCGTACTTCGCGCGGTTTTCCTTAAGGACGGCTTCCCGGTCGTTCTTCCGGAACAACTCGCAGTTCTTGTCGGCCTCCTCCAAAAGCTGCCTGGACTGGTCCTTCGCCGCGTCGATCCTCGCACGGTTCTCCTGCTCGGCCGCCGCTACCATCTGTATAACTTCCAGAGACATACACTCACCTGCCTTTTGTATTGCCGGCGCACTGCGCCGGTAAATCGCCGCGGGCCGGAGAAATCATCCTCCGGCCGCCGCAATGACTGATCCAGTTTGATATTATTTTAACATCTTACGGTCCCGATTTCAACCGCCTTGCCGGAAAGCATGTATAAAATGCGGTGCAATCAGCACCCCCGCCCGGTGGGCGGCCGGCTCACCGGAGCTTTTTTTCAATGCTATTATAGCGTCCCGGCCGCAGCTTGTGAACCGGATAAATCCGATGAAGGAATCGGAATCTCCGAAGACTCCTGCATGACCGCGTTCAGACGGTCGAAGTATTCCTTATGCAGAGCGGCGTATTCGCGGTTGAACTCCTCGTCGTTTCCGGAATGCAGATAGGAAATGTAGTCGTGCTCCCGGCTTCCGACCTTCGGGTCGAGCAGGTGCACGGTCAGCGAGCCGATGTTCGAGCACTGGTCCGAAATGCGCTCGCAGTTCGCCAGCATGTCGAGGAAGATGTATCCGGAGTACACGCTGCACTTCCCGTCGCGGATACGCTGCAGGTGGTTGTCGACGAGCGTTTCCTTGAGGTCGTCGACGACTTCCTCGATGGGCTCGACGCTCCGGGCAAGGGCGATATCCGTGCGGATGAACGCGTTCGCGGCGCGGCTTATGACGAGGTCCAGGGCGTCGCGGAGGATGGCGATCTCGGCGCGCGCTTCATCGGAGAAACGAAGGTCCCTGCGGGAAAGCTCTTCCGAGTTCTCGGCCAGGTTCACGGCGAGGTCGCCGATACGCTCGAACTCGTTGACGCAGCGGATATAGTAGTTCAGAAGGTCGTTGTCGTGCTCGTTCGCCACATGCGGCGTGAGATCCACCATGTAGCGGCCGGCAGCGTCGCAGAGCGTGTCGAGCTCGTTCTCGTCCGCGTCCATGAGCGCCACCGTAGCCTTGTCGTAATTCTCCAGAACGGAAAGACCGCGGTCGACCGCCGTATGGGCGAGCCGCGCCATTTCGGAAATGACCTTCCGGGAAGCGTCGAGCGCCAGGGCGGGCGAACGGTAGAACGCCTTGTCCAGACCCTCGAGCAGGACTTCGGCCGCATTTTCCGGAGTGGGCGGGTCGTCCTTCACGATGCGTTTTGCCATGCGTTCGAACAGACCGCAGACCGGGAGCAGCGTGATCGCCGATCCGAGCTTGAACATCGTATGCGTATTCGCGATGCCGCCCGAAGAGATGACCTTGTCCCAGACGGGGTCGAGCACGCCGGAAAGGTGGAGCGCCGTGATCACGACGAGCACCAGCACCGTGCCGCTCAGGTTGAACAGGATATGCACGAGGCCGGTGCGCTTCGCGTCGGCTTTCGCGCCGATGGAGCAGACGATCGCCGTCGTGACGCAGTCGCCGAGGTAGATGCCGAGGATGATGGCGTAGACCGAGGAGAGCGTGAGCCGGCCCGTAACCGTGAGGGCCTGCAGGATACCGATCGTCGCCGAAGACGATTGGATGAGGAGCGCCGCCGCCGCGCCTCCGAGGAAGCCAAGGACGGGGACCTCGGAGAGCTTCACGAAGAGATTCGCGAAGGTCTGCGATTCCGAGAGCGGGCTCACTGCCGCCGTCATATTCAGAAGGCCTGTAAAGAGGATCGCGAAGCCGATGGCGATGCTGCCGTAGAGATCGGAATTGTTGAACTTGAAGGCCATGATGAGGAGGATCCCCGCGATGGCCGCGAGAGGCGCCAGGGTGGAAGGCTTGAAGAACTGCAGGAAGCTCGCGCCGTCGCCGATGTCGAGAAGACGGATGATCTGCGCCGTGATGGTCGTACCGACGTTCGCGCCGAGGATGATGCCGAGCGACTGGTGCAGTGTGATGACGCCGGCTCCGACGAGGCCCGAAACGATGACGATGGTCGCCGTGGAGCTCTGGATGATGGCCGTTACCAGAAGGCCCATGAGAAAGCCCATGACCGGGTTGTTGGTCACCTTTTCCATGGCCGTCTTGAACGTGCCGGAAGCGCCTTTCTTAAGGCCGTCTCCCATGATCTGCATACCGTAGAGGAACAGGGAAAGGCCGCCGAACAAAGATATCACATGAAAGATCGTCATCCTGTCTCCTTTTGCTGGTGTGTTCTGACACCGTCAGCATAAGAAATCCAACTTTTGCCTTTTACAGTATATCACAGGATGAGAAAAGTGTCAGCACTTAAAAAAGTGTTTTTTCCCGTTTTCCGTACGGGTACGGGCTCCTCAGTATTTCTTCACGGCATCTTCCAGGCAGGCTTTGATCGCCGTTCTCAGCGAATCGGGCTCCAGGATCTCGACATACTGCAGATACTGGAGCGCCCACAGCTTCATGGCGCCGGGGCTCGCATCCAGAACGATCTCCACTTTGCCCTCATCCTTTTCCGGCTTTGCGATACGGATACCGTTTCCAAACCAGTCCAGGACCTGGTCGATCACCGATCGGTCCGCCAGCATCCTGACCCGGACCGGTTTGTCCGAAAACATGTACGGCATGGAGGAGGAAAGCACCCTGTAGTCGATCCCGTTCTCATAGCCCGGCAGCGACCGGATGTTCGTTGCCGGCCTTTCCGTGACCGTCATGTTTGTGATGTGGTCCAGCCGGTGGTAGATCATGTTCTTCCAGTATTCACTGTATCCCATGAGGTAATACCGCTGGTTGTGCAGGATCATCTGATACGGACTGACATACTGGTGCGATGTGCGGTGCAGCTTCTTGTCGGTGCCGTATTTGTTATAGTCGTAATGAAGCTGCCTTCCCTGCTCGATGGCGGTATCGGCAAGCTCGATATTGTAGAACAGCGCCTGGTTGTCGGTTTTATTCCAGTCGTTCACGGAATAGATATTCTTGATGTGCGAACGGAAATACCGGTTGGAAAGCCCGCAGATCCGCTCGATGAGGTCCCTGGAATGATTGGCGGTGATGTGCCTGCTGCTCAGA
>CADBPP010000337.1 GCA_902796565.1 uncultured Eubacteriales bacterium
CCAGGGTCCTCATCAGTCTGGGCTCTTCACCGAAGATCTCGATGATCTCCTCATCGCTGCCAATTCCCAGGGCTCTCAGCAGGATGGTCGCCGGCTGCTTCCTGGTTCTGTCCACGCGAACAGAAAGGACTTCGTTGGAGTCCGTTTCGTATTCGAGCCATGCACCCCGGTTCGGGATGACCTGCGTGGAATACAGGTTCTTGCCGTACTTGTCGATCTCCCGGCTGTAATAGGGTCCGGGGGAACGGACGAGCTGAGTAACGACCACACGCTCTGCCCCATTATATATAAAGGTACCTTTTTCGGTCATCAGCGGGAAATCTCCCATGAATACTTCCTGCTCCTTGACCTCGCCGGTCTCTTTGTTGACCAGCCGGACCTTCACCTTCAGCGGCGCGGCATAGGTGACATCTCTTTCCTTGCACTCCTCCTGCTCATACTTCGGGGGATCGGTCAGAGAATAGTCGATGAATTCGAGGACGAGATTGTCCGTATATCCCTTGATGGGGGAAACATCCTCAAAAACCTCACGAAGACCTTCTTCGACAAACCACTTGTACGAATCTGTCTGAATCTGAATGAGATTCGGCATCTCCGCGACTTCGTTGATCTGGGAAAAGGTCATCCGCTCCTGTCTGCCTAATTTGATGGGATTTGGCATTGCAATCACTCCTTAAAAACATAATAAAATACACTTGCAGGGCAGTTTACTATGATAACACTTATCTGTCAAACTGTCAAGTACAAATGTATCTTTTTTTCAGGGCAAACTGCCGCCCTCCAACAGAGAGCGGCAGTCCGCATATTTTGTTGTTTCCGTGTCGTTCGGGTTCTTATTTCAGCTCGACGACTGCGCCAACTTCTTCCAGCTGAGCCTTCAGTGCTTCGGCTTCGCCCTTCTCGATGTCTTCCTTGACGTTGGAGGGAGCTCCGTCGACCAGAGCCTTGGCTTCCTTCAGTCCCAGGCCGGTGATCTCTCTGACCGCCTTGATGACCTTGATCTTCTCGGATCCGATCTCCTTCAGAACAACGGTGAATTCCGTCTGCTCTTCTTCTGCCGCACCGGCATCTCCTGCTGCAACAACGGCAACACCAGCAGCTGCGCTGACGCCGAATTCCTCTTCACATGCCTTGACCAGCTCGTTCAGTTCCAGAACGGACATCTCTTTGATGGCTTCGATGATTTGATTCTTATCCATTTGTATTTTCTCCTTTTTTAGATTTTTATGTATGCCGCCTCCATCAGGCAGCGTCTTTTGTATAACTGCCGGATCGGCTTACGCCTCGGCTCCTTCGCCATCCTTCTCCGCGATCTGCTTGACCACTCTGGCAAAGTTCGCGATCGGGGACTGGATGCTTCCCATGAACTTGGAGATGAGGACATCTCTGGAAGGAATAGAGGCAACCTGTACGATGCCGTCCTTGTCATAATAATCGCCTTCCACGAAGCCGCCCTTGAACTCCATTTTCTTGAATTCCTTGATGGAATCATTTAATACTCTTGCAGGTGCAGTTGCGTCGCTGTAGCTGAACGCGAATGCGCTGGGTCCTTCCAGAACTTCGCCCAGCTTCTCGTACTCTGTTCCCGCGATGGCTCTCTTCACCAGCGTGTTCTTGTAAACAGTGTAGTCGACTTCAGCTTCACGCAGCTTCTTTCTCATGGCATCCGCCTGTTCAACGGTGATGCCCATGTAGTCGATGACTACAGCACTCTCGGCGCGCTCAAATTTATCTTTGATCTCGTCGATGATAGCCTGCTTCTGTACATAAGCTTCTTTCATTCTATGCTTTTCTCCTTTCATAGATTTTGCGCAAAGGCAGGTTCCAGCCTTTGCATGGTGGTACTCCGTAAATACCGATAAAGGAAGCCTCGCTTTGTTGCGCGAACGCTGCGAGGCCAATCTATTTACATTGTACCTCGGCAGGAGATTAAGGGTCCGCCGGTCATTGCCGGCTTTGCCACCTGCTGTCTACGGTTCTAATATGCAATTTCCGTATCTGATCCTATCCGTTCGTCAGATCCTTATGCGGGTCCGATCTTCTGCGGATTGATCTTCACCCCGGGGCCCATGGTGGACGCCACAACGACGCTTCTCATGTACTGGCCCTTCGCTGCTGCCGGCTTAGCCTTGATGATGGCCTGGGCCAGTGCGTTGAAGTTCTCGGTGAGCTTCTCGTTTCCGAAGGAAGCCTTGCCGATGGGGCAGTGAATGATGTTGGTCTTGTCCAGACGATACTCGACCTTGCCGGCCTTGGTTTCCTGGATAGCTTTCGCTACGTCCATGGTAACGGTTCCGGACTTCGGGTTCGGCATGAGACCCTTGGGTCCCAGCAGACGTCCCAGACGACCTACTACGCTCATCATATCCGGTGTGGCGATGACGGCATCAAACTCGAACCA
>CADBPP010000338.1 GCA_902796565.1 uncultured Eubacteriales bacterium
AACATCATATGTAATAAATTTATACTTTTAAATATATAAATATAACTTTATATCATATTTTAAGGAGTTATATTATATATTAATTCTCATTATAAAATATTTCCGCATTTACACAGAAACAGTATTTTTATGCAATTAACAGTAATTATAAATATTCATGACGCAGGGCTCCGCCTGCCGTCTCTCCGAAGACGCTGCCACGTCAGGCCAATGCCCTTTTAACGCCTATGCAGCAGAAAGTCATCCGCCTCTGCAGGCGGTCAGATGGACTGAGGAAAAGCATGTGAAGATACAGATATATCAGTATGATCTGGACAGGGAATTTTCTTTTGAAATATGATTATCACTCAGTATTCTCACGGATCACCATCTGATATCGGTGGTAAAGTATCGCCGTAAGGCCATAGATGATGAGATATACTGAGTCTGAAAGAAATTATCAAATATACCGTCGTGAAGCATGTGACAGCAGCGCGTGAGAGGAATCATGAGACTGATCATATTCATGTGCTGCTGCGCGCGGAGCCTTAGAGCGGACTGAGTCATTTCATAGACGTATATGGATCTGCCGGCGGCAGACCTGTCAGGGAGGAATCCTTTCGCTGACGATGTATAAATATGCAGGCAGATGTTCCGGTGCAGACCGCTCTGCCTTAAACTCAGTGACACCGGCGGCGCAGGCGTGGTAATTTTCCACGGTGACAAAACAGAAAACTCCGGGAAGAGCAGATAAATGCTCTTCCCGGAGATGTTTTCATACACCTTCGGTGTATCTTTAACGCTTTAAGCGATCAGAATGGATTATTCGGTCTTGGCAGCCTTTGCTGCTTCAGCCTCAGCCTTCATCTGAGCACGGGTAGCGTTGTTCTCAATCATGATCTGGTTGCACTGTTCATTTGTGAGCTTGTAGCCGAAGGCTAAGCATCCGCACATGAGCAGCTGGCAGAAACCAGGAACGAAGCAGTACAGGCAGACGATCCAGAGGATCGTTCTCGGTGACTGAGCCTGACCTGCTACATAGCCTGCCTTACCAAGAAGGAGCAGTCCGAGAGGAGCGCTGATGACTCTTGCGATCTTTGCAGGAAGGGTAGAGATCGTCAGAACGATAGGAGTGATATCCTTCTTTGTCTTCCAGAAGCTGTACTCCGCGCAGTCCATCCAGAATGTCTGGAAGTATGTACGCTGCAGGTTATCGATAAGGAATCCCAGGGTCAGCATGAAGCATGCATAGATAGGATTGATCGTACCGGTAAGGAAGTACTGGAGAGCGATGAGAGGATAGATGACCCATGTCTTGATACCCATCGACCAGATGTAGAGCTTCTTCTTATCGAAACGGGCAGAGAACCAGGGGCTCAGGAGTCCGCCGATGATCCCGCCGAACGGTGACAGCGTATTGTAGAGAGCATAGTATGAAAGGTCTCCGCAGACGTATGTGAAGAAGTATGCACCCAGTGAGGTAGACATTGCGAATGCTCCCTGGAGGAATGTTCCCATGAACAGAGCCAGCAGGTTTCCGTTTGTAGCGAGTGCCTTGACGATGTCTCCGACACTGACCTTGTTGGCCTTGACCGCATGGAAGTTGGGATCATAGGGATCATAGGACTTAACGACCTTGGCCAGCCACATGTAGGCGATGAATGTGAGGACTGCGAAAATCGTGAAGTATCCGAAGTAACCTGTGCCGGAAGTCTTGGATCCGCCGATCGCCACAACGATCGGGATAAGTATGGCACCGCCGATAACACGGGATGTGTTGTGCAGGACGTTCTGTCTTCCGATGATGAGCATTCTGCCTTCAACTGAGTCGGAGCACTTTGTAACAAGTGTTCTTGATGCAGAGCCTACAGCTGTAGTACCGATGCTGTACAGGAAGTAGAATACGCACAGGACACCAACGGTGATCGCCTTGTTTGCAAAGGGCCAGGGGAAGAACATTCCGATGGTACCGATACAAAGGGCGGGAACCATTAAGATGATCCATGAACGATAGCGTCCCCACTTAAGATTCGAGTACTGCATGATCGCAGCGAAAACGAGCGATGCTGTGGTTCCTGTAAGAGCACTGATCGAGTTGACCGTAGCGGCCTGGCCCGTTGAGAGCAGCAGAACGTCCGTCATGACGAACGCAAAGTAGCTCAGTGCTGAAGAAGAAGCCAACTGCAGGAAGAAGTTTGCGATACCGAAGCCCCATTCAATTTGCCATGGGAGCTTGACATTGGTCTTTTTCTTGTCAGCCATTTTATGCCTCCTAATAAATATTTAATAATTGTACTTTCATTATAATATTTATAATAAATTTGTCAATGGGAAATTTAATATAATTTCATTTTAGTCAAATATTTATTGATATCAGTCCAATTTTTCATGCAAATATATTAGGTATTTCTGTGTTTTGACTGTTTTATAAGCGCTCAGGACGCTATTTCGGACTAAAAGACCGCCCGCTGTTTCGCGGGCGGTCTTGCTATTTTTTTACAATATTTATACAATCTTTATAATTGTCAGTTCTGCTTGAGATAATGCAGTCTCGAGTAGCGGTACAGCTCCTCCAGGAAGGCCCTGCTGGTAAATGCCACCTTCGCGACGACCATTGATGGCTTGCCGGGCTCGCAGTAATGATCCACATAGTATCTTGCCGCCGCTCTTGCCTGCTCGTCGTCGGAATAATCGAACGGGAACTCGTCAACGGGGATCTGGATGACGATCTTGTCACCGACTTCCTTATAGAGCTTGTCCCAGTCGTTCATGGTCTGCATCTGCCATGTATCGATACCGGCTTCGATGAATACGTCCACCCTGTCCTCGGTGTGGCCGCAGGAATGCAGCTGGCAGTAGCGTCCCAGCTCATGCATGTGGCTGACGAGCTTCTTCATTCCCGGAAGGAATACGTCTCTTGCGATCTCGTCGGAGAAGAACGGATCCTTCTGGCTTCCCCAGTCGTCATGAAGGGTGAATCCGTCGACACAGGGCCAGTACTCCACTACCTTGTCCACCACTGCGATGCCCAGGTCCGCCATGGCATCCATGTACTCTTTCAGCGAGTCTCTCTGATCTTCATCCACGAGGGCCATAGCTGCATTCATGAAGTCCATAAGAGAGATGAGCCTCTCGAAACCGAATCCGTTTACAGGGGTCATGTTCACCAGGAACCTGGTGTCCGCGGGATGCGCGTCGGCATCTGCTGCCCAGTCCCATTCGTTGACATCAGGGATCTTTATGCCCTTTTTCCAGTCGTTCGCATCAGTGAACCTCGGGCGGCCTTCCTGGGAGATGGTGCCTCCCACCTGCTCGACGAATACCCACTGCACACCGAAGTCGTCGATGTTTCCTCCGGGCTGGTTGATCCTGGAGAGATGCTCATTGTACAGCTGGCAGTTGATGCTGCCCATGTCGTTGGCTGTGACTGCCCACATGGGCTTCTTGTCCCAGAACAGGGAGCGGGCGTTCTCTCTGTAGGATATCGGGGTATTGAAAATGGGGATCGAGCCCCTCATGCTCTTCTTCTCGTCGATGACTACCAGTTCTCTCTCGGAAAAGGGTGTTTTCTTTCTGTCCAGTATCATTTTCTTCCTCCTGATTTTTCTGAAATGATTGCGTTTTTTTCTTTCAGTGATTATATCAGATATTTGATATATTTTCAATATTATAATTAAGAATGAAAATTATAATCATCAAAATATAATTTAATAGCTTATTTAAGCTATTTTTCTCAAATATAAACGATACGCTGCTTTAATATCTTTTAATTTTGTTGACTTATTTCAAAAAATATACTAAACTTAAAAAAAGCCGTCCGACTATGGACGCTCCGGAGGCAGGACAGAAAATGGGCAAGAAAGCAGACACGATCGCAAGGATCCTTCAGCAGGCAAGAATACTGTTCTGGAATGAGGGATACAGCAATGTTACGACCCAGAGGATAGCTGACAACGCCGGCATAACAAAGGGCCTTCTGACACATTATTTCCCGCGAAAACGCGATATAGTGGCGGAGATAAACTTCATCGATTTCTCCAGGATCTATTCCTTCGCGTACGAACGCACCGGCAATGACGCCTTTCTGAGCTACATCATTACCCTTTACATCCTCAGAAAAGCCTTCTGCACACAGCCACAGCTGAGGCAGATCTCCGAGGAGGCTTTTGCCGGAAGAAGCGGCAGTGTGAACCTCAATACCCTTACCGAGCGAGACAGCGTGTATATCGAGATCATAAAGCAGTTCAACATAAACATGACCCTGGACGATATACACCACAAAGTAATTATGTCCAACGGAGCCTCGGCCGCCCTGGCGGCCCACTATTATTCGGGAGAATCCGGCATGAGCCTGGATGAATACCTGAAGACCTCCGTTATGATCTGCGGAGCGATGCTGGAGATACCCTATTTCATCAGGACGAGCTATTACGACAGGGCGATGGAGCTCATAGACCGGGGAGAGATCCCTGAATTCGATTATCTCAACAACAATTACTGATCGGTACGGGGCGCTTCGGCGTCGATTATGATCCCGGGAGGATGACATGAACAAAATACCCTTTGATGAAAAAGAGCTGGAAGTCGTAGGTATCAAGGAAAACGTCAGAGGAAACTTCCATATCTACAATACCCCGATCTCTTCAAAACAGAATTTCAGGCTATGCTATGACACCAAATGCCCCATGTGGGAACCGGTGGCCAGAGGAATACCCAAGGATTTCACCCCCATGGTGATACCCGACAACATAGCCCGCGCCTTCGTATACAGCGGAGAGAACTTCGCGAACAGAAAGGACGGAGGCGGTCCCGACATGTACGGGATGGTGTGGGAGCTGGTCCCCACCGGAGGATGCATGATCAGACCGGGGACCCCTGCCCTTCTCGATGCCAACGACTGGAAGGAAGTCATAAAGCTGCCCGACGTGGACAGCTGGGACTGGGAGGGATCCGTCAAGGCCAACGCGGAGTACCTTGAAGGCGGAGACTGGACCAACATGGTCATGCTCTCAGGAGCGTGGTTCGAGCGTCTCATCAGCTTCATGGATTTCGAGGGAGCTGTGCTGGCACTGGTGGACGACGACCAGAAGGATGCCGTAAAGGAACTTTTCAGCGCCACCACGGATATCCTCTGCAGGATAATCGACAAGGTGGCGGAATACTTCCCCACCGTGGACGCGATAACGGTGCACGATGACTGGGGAGGCCAGGCCAACCCGTTCTTCTCCGAGGATACAGCCATGGAGATGATCGTCCCCTACATGAGGAAGCTCACGGATCATATCCGGGAAAAAGGCATGGTGGCGGTGCTGCATTCCTGCGGCCACAACGAGGCCAGGATCGAATGCTACATAGCCGCCGGATGGCAGTCATGGAACCCCCAGGACATGAACGACACCCCCGCCCTGTACGACAGGTACGGCGACAGGATAATCCTCACGGTCAACGCCGAACTCAAAGACGGGATGAGCGAGCAGGAGCAGATCGAGGCGGCAAGGGATTTCGCCCGCCGCTACTGCAAGCCGGGCAAGCCCTCCATGGCCGCGTACGATCCCAAGTTCATCGCGTTCGAGAAGGAGCTTTACCGCTGCTCGCGTCTCGCGTACATGGGAGAAAGCTTCTGATACAACAGCGCAATTGTTCTTTTTCTTTCCTTTTCTTTAAAATATCCGCAGGGTCCGCCCTGCGGATATTTTAAAGCAAAATACAAAATCCGGGATATGCACTTTAAGGCTATACGAATACAAATAATTTGTATTTTTTATTGCTGCAAGTGCCTGGTCAAACCAAAAAAGAAACATTTTAAGCGAAAAATATGAAAAAATGAGCTTGAAAAATTGTACTTTTCTGTAGTATAAGCATAAAGATTATGTTAAAATACATACAATAAGAACTAAGGAGAGATCACTTGGGCAAGAGAGCGGACACGATAGAAAGGATCAAACAGAACGCAAGGGAGCTTTTCTGGGCCGAAGGCTACAAGAAAGTCACGATGCAGGAGATCGCAGACCGTTCGGGGATAACGAAGGGACTGCTCACTCATTATTTCCCGCAGAAAAAGGATATCGTCTCATCGATAAATTATCAGGACTTCATAAGCATCTACAACTTCGCGGATACTCTCACCGGAGGAGACGCATTCCTGAATTATCTGATCGCCCTTTATACAGTAAGGAAGGCATTCACCACCCAGCCCCAGCTCAGGCACATTTCAGAGGAAGCCTACACCAAGCGCGGCGGTGAAGAGGATGAGGTATCGTCCCACAAGCACGATGATCTGTACCTCGAGATAGTGAGACAGTTCAACATCAACATGGACATGGAGGACATCTATCCGAAGGTCATCATGGCCAGGGGCGCGGCTCTTGCCCTGGCGAAATACTATTATGAGGATGAGAGCCGCATGGAACTGGAGGAATATCTCAAGCAGGCGGTCCTGGTGACAGGCACCATGTTCGAGATACCCTACATAACCCGCAATCAGTACTATGACAGACTGCTGGAGATCGTAAACTCCGGGAAGCTTCCCGGGTTCGATTACCTGCACAACAACTTTGTGTGATAATTTTTACCTTCTCAGACAACATCACCCTTCCGTTTCCGGAAGGGTGATGTTTTTTTTTAAAGCGGATCCAGATTACTGATTCAGGTAATGCTTTCTGGAATACTCATAGAGCTCCTCGTTGAACACGCTGCTGGCGGAAGCGTTCCTGGCCACGACCATGGAGGGCTTGCCGGGTTTGCAGAAATTGTCAACATATGTTCTCGCGCACTCGATGGCCTGAGCCTCATCGGTGCAGTCGAATCCGAACTCGTCAACGGGGATCTGGATGCAGATCTTGTCGCCGACTTCCTCATAGAGCTTCTTGTAATCATTGAGGGTCTGCATCTGCCATGTGTCGATGCCTGCATCGATGAATACGCCTACTCTGGCTTCCGTATGTCCGCAGGAATGCAGCTCGACATAGCGGCCTTTGCTGTGGATGAAATCGCACAGTCTCTTCATGTGGGGCAGGAAGATCTGGCGGGCGGCTTCCTCGGAGAAGAAGGGATCCTTCTGGCTTCCCCAGTCATCGTGCAGTGTTATGCCGTCGATGTAGGGGTAGTAGGTGAAGCACTTGTCGAATACCTTGATGGCCACATCGTGGAGCTCTCCCACCAGGTCATACAGGGCGTCGTACTGATCCTCGTCCGCCATGGCGATGGCGGCGTTCATGAAATCCATCAGGGAGATCAGTCTCTCGAATCCGAAGCCGTTGGTGGTGGTGATGTTCATCGCGAATGCGGGGTTGGGCTTTTCGCCCTTGCATCCGTTCTCCCAGTCCCAGCTGTCCACATCGGGCATCTTGATGGCGTCTCTCCAGTCGTTGGCGTCCTCAAATCTGGGATTTCCGCCGTGGGAGATGCTTCCGCCCACTGCGGGCACGAATTCCCATTTTACTCCGAAGCAGTCGATAAGGTCCGAACGGTCGGGATTGGTCCTTCCCATGTGGGTGTTGTAGGGCGTGCAGCCTATCCCCATGAAATCAGCTGAGGTCACTGCAAAGGCGGGCTGTTTGTCCCAGAACAGGGACAGGGTGTTCTCCCTGTATGAAACGGGGCTGGCGTACATGGGAGGGC
This sequence comes from uncultured Eubacteriales bacterium, assembly GCA_902796565.1. Lineage (GTDB taxonomy): Bacteria > Bacillota > Clostridia > Eubacteriales > Anaerofustaceae > RUG14186. The sequence continues at coordinate 7,600 of CADBPP010000338.1, forward strand.
CTGCTGCTCCTCCTCTTCCGGGAGGTCTTGTTCCAATAGGATTGCGTTCAATCGGTGAATAGGGCTTTTTCTTTCTGTCAGTGATCATGATATCCTCCTCTTGTTCTTTATTATCGGTAAAGCAGCATTTTCTGCTGAATATTATATCATTCGGGGATGAAACTGAAATATAATTTTATAATTTAAAATATATAATCTATTGAAAAACCTTATCTCTACGGCTCAATGGCTTTTCCGGACTGATGCATAAAAAAAGGACGCGATCGTTTCGCGTCCTTCTGTATCACTGTCGATAACAGTCTCTGAGACATTCCCCGTCAATGATTCAGGTAATGCTTTCTGGAGTATTCATAGAGCTCCTCGTTGAAAACACTGCTGGCGGCAGCATTCCTGGCGACCACCATGGAAGGCTTGCCGGGCTTGCAGAAGTTGTCGACATATGTCCTCGCGCACTCAACGGCTTGGGCCTCGTCCGTACAGTCGAAACCGAACTCGTCAACCGGGATCTGAATGCAGATCTTGTCGCCGACTTCCTCATAGAGCTTCTTGTAGTCGTTGAGGATCTGCATCTGCCATGTATCGATACCGGCGTCGATGAAAACGCCCACTCTCGACTCGGTGTGCCCGCAGGAGTGGATCTCGACGTAACGGCCGTGCTCGTGGCAGAAGTCGCAGAATCTCTTCATATGGGGCAGGAAGATACCTCTTGCGGCTTCATCGGAGAAGAAGGGATCCTTCTGTGTTCCCCAGTCATCATGGAATGTGATACCGTCTATGTACGGATAGTAGGTGAAGGTCTTGTCCAGCACCTTGAGTGCAGTGTCGAAAAGCGCTCCCACCAGCTCATACATCGCATCGAACTGATCGTCATCGACGACTGCGATCGCAGCATTCATGAAGTCCATAAGTGAGATGAGTCTCTCAAAGCCGAATCCGTTGACGTAGGTGATATTCATCGCAAACCTGGGGTCGGGCTTTTCGACCTTGCATCCGTTTTCCCAGTCCCAGCTGTCCACGTCAGGCATTTCAATCGCGTCTTTCCAGTCGTTTGCGTCCTCGAATTTCGGATTTCCGCCGTGGGAGATGCTACCGCCCACTGCAGGCACGAATTCCCACTTTACTCCGAAGCAGTCGATAAGGTCCGAACGGTCAGGGTTTGTCCTCCCCATGTGGGTATTGTAGGGAGTACAACCAATGCCCATGAAGTCGGCTGCGGTAACAGCGAATGCAGGCTGCTTGTCCCAGAACAGGGAAAGGGAGTTCTCCCTGTATGAAACAGGGCTGGCAAACATAGGAGGGCCTGCAGCTCCTCCTCTTCCGGGAGGTCTGGTGCCTATGGGATTCATTTCAATCGGCGAAAAAGGCCTTTTCTTTCTGTCAGTGATCATCTGATCCTCCTGTTATTATTACATTGCGGCAAAACAGTATTACCATACAAATTATAACATTATCAGCGGTTATTTGTGGTTTTTTCGATCACTTAACACCTGCTGTCAGCATAAATTGTACTGAAAAACATCCTTTACACAGTACTAATACGATCAAAATGCTATTAATGCGTTTTTTTTTATATTATTTGTATTTCATCCGACTATGCGGTTCTCTCCGTATCCCGAAAAACTCCGAGTGCGAGTCAATCCCTCTGATCGCTGATTTCATGATTCCAGGCGTGCAGTGATCGTTTTATCTGCGTATTGCTCGTTAAACTTCCCAAGTCTGTCGTCCATGCTTATGCTCCGGTTTCTGTGGCATAACTGTCTGATTTTACGCCTGAATTGTTCTCTCATTCCCTGTGACGATACAGGTATTATGACATCTGCTGACTCCTCACAGTTCGTTGTTGCTGCAGCACATGATCTGTCTGTGAGACCTCATGGGATAAACTCGAAGCTTTCCTCGTTTGCCTGTCTGATTTACGCATCCGAGTTACGGTCGCCTTTAGGACATTACTTTCATTTGCCGGCTCGTCAGTCCAATACACCTTACTATCGGACTATGTCCGTCTTGCCACGATTTCGCTGTCCCTTCCGCTCGCCGGAACGTCGCCGTTCCGACCCCGGAGATCGCTGTCGGGTTCGCTGCTGACTAAGCCCATTGGGTATTTCACCCTGGTTTCAAGACATGTCTGTCGTATAAAAAACCGGCAGCTTACGCTGCCGGTGAATGTTTGATTTTATTCGGATCTATCAGTCCTGTGCAAGATAGTGCTTTCTGGAGTACTCATAGAGTTCCTTCATGAAAGCCATGCTCTGGCATGCGCCTCTTCCGGAAACGATGGAGGGCTTGCCGGGCAGGCAGTAATGATCGACATAATATCTTGCGCCTGCTCTTGCCTGCTCGTCATCCTTGTAGTCGAACGGGAGCTCGTCAACGGGGATCTGGATGACCATCTTGTCGCCAACGGTCTTGTAGAGGTTGTCGAAGTCATTCAGGATCTGCATCTGCCATGTATCGATTCCTGCTTCGATGAATACATCGACTCTGGACTCGGTGTGTCCGCAGGAGTGGATCTCGGTGTAACGGCCGTTAGCATGGATGAAGTCGCAGAATCTCTTCATGTGGGGAAGGAAGATCTCTCTTGCTACTCTGTCGGAGAAGAACGGATCCTTCTGGGTGCCCCAGTCATCATGGAAAGTGATTCCGTCGATGAAGGGATAGAGCTCGAAGATCTTGGCGCAGCATGCGATACCTACGTCATAGA
>CADBPP010000339.1 GCA_902796565.1 uncultured Eubacteriales bacterium
CTTACCGATCTACTCAGCTCTTGAGGGAAAAATCCAAAGAAAGCGTCCCTAGGGACGCTTTCTGAGCATTATCTTGTGAGCAGCGGGTAAACGGCAGAACTGATCCTGTCGTAGGTCTCCTTAAGCCGCGGCAGTACCGAATCGTCGGGCACCTTGTAGTCGGCAATCCATTCCTCGAAGGGGATGAAGTACTTTGACTTGAATTCCGGCACCGGATCGAAATGCTTGATGGTATCCTCGATCTTCACGTCTGATACCTTTTCTCCCGCGTTGTCGTACTTCGAATGGTCGAACAGGTAGTCCATGACTGCGGTGTAGTTCTCGATGTTCAGGTCCCCCAGTCTCAGGGCGGACTTGTCGAAGCGGAAGAAGTAGTTTCCTCCGGGCATCATGATGTCCAGAAGCTCCTTGAGCTTGTCGACGCACTGCTCCTTGGTACCGGTCTTCAACAGGCTGATGGGATAGAATCCTCCGAGCGCCATCTTCTTGCCCAGCTTGTCCTTGAACTTCTTCGGATCCCCGAATTCCATGTACATCCTCGTGCCCATGGGCAGCTCCTGCAGGTAGTCCAGGAACCTCTCCCAGTTCTGCTCGGCGAAGATGTTGGTCTTCTGTCCTCTTGCGGCCTGGAGATGAATGAGCTTTTCAAAGGAGGGCCAGTAGAATTTCTCGAATTCCTTGTTCCTCAGGTAGGGAGCCATGTGTCCCGGTATGCCGTTGGCGGAAAGGGGACCCGGCTTGCTGCGGTTGCCCACCCACATGGCATAGGGCTCCAGGGCCTCGCAGGCCTCCAGGACCTTTTCAGGCATCCGCTTGATGTCCTTGACTATGTTGGAGAAGCCCCTGTTGGTGTCAGCCAGTACGTCGAAGGGGACGGGAAGGCTTCCGCCGCTTCCCGGAGGAGCCTTGAAGAGCCCGTACTTGTCCGCGGCTCTGGATGCCGCGGCGGCCATCACTCTGCTCTGTTCCGCCTCGGCCTGGGTGAGCCTCAGATAATTGATGAGGTACTGGGCCTTGTCGTCGGTATCGCACATTCCGTAGCTGCGGTTGCGGGCCTTGCCCACCATGAATGCGTAGGGATCTTGGATGAATTCGTCATACTCATCCTCATGCATCATGGAGACTTCGGGATGCTGGATCATGCCGTTGGCGGCTATGTTCATGACCTTCGATTTGGAGAACATCAGGCCGTAGGCGTTCTTCTGGGAACCGAGGCCTATCTGGTCACCTCTGGCAAAGGTCATGGTGCTTTCAAATATCCTGTCCAGGACTTCATCATTCAGGTTGTAGAGGACCTGAAGGAAGTTCTCTCCCGCGTGCTCCGCGTGGAATCCGAAGCTGAAGGCTTCCATGACGGGGACCCTGTCGGGAACTGTGTTGTTGTACACGTCAGTAAACAGTTTGTTTCTGTACGCGGTCATTTCTTTGGCGTCCATATGTTTCGTAACCTCCGATTTTTCTTGATCCAATTATACCATGTATGGGAAAGAATTTCATGAAAATATTATATATTCCGGCATAAAACTAAAATTATGACGTTTCATAGGCGCTTAATCCCGTGTTTCGGGCCTTAAAGTATAAAACGGCGGACTGCCGTCATTTTTTTGTGAAATCTGAGTGTTTTATCTTTACTTTACAACGATAGAGTGATAAACTGGTGAAGTATTATTTAATGCGAGGACTGCATATGGATCAACTGCATAATATCAATACCGACAGGCTCTTCGACGCCATAATGAGCCTTAAAAGCAGGGAAGAGTGCTACATGTTCTTTGAGGACGTGTGCACCGTGAAGGAGATAAAGGACATGACCCAGCGCTTCCAGGCGGCGATCCTGCTGGACTCAGGAGAGAGCTATCTGTCCGTGACGCAGAAGGTGGGCATATCCTCCGCCACCATAAGCCGGGTCAACAGATGCCTCAACTACGGTTCGGGCGGCTACCGCATAGCCATCGACGCGCTGAAGGAGGAGAAGGATGAAGATCGATCTTGAGGTCCTGGGGAACACCGAGCTCATCTCACTGATGCTCATGAGCCGCTACCGCGAGGCCGGCTACACCCGCTACCGCATGGACCGCTTCGAGGAATATGACCTGTATGTAAGAAACAAGGATTTCCTGGTCTCCGACTCGGTACTGACCTTCACCGATACCGGCGGGAGGCTGATGGCTCTTAAGCCCGATGTCACCCTGTCACTGATAAAGAGCGTGCGTCCCCGCAGGGGAAGCGTGTCGAAGCTGTACTATTCCGAGAGCGTGTTCCGCCCCTCGAGGGGGGACAACGGCTTCAGGGAGATCCCCCAGACCGGTGTGGAATGCATGGGGGATGTGGATACCGCCGTGGAAAGGGAGATACTATCCCTGGCCCGCGACAGTCTCTCCATCTGCGGTGAGAGGCATATCCTGGAGGTGTCCCACGCGGCTCTCCTGGGCTCCTTCGTGGACGCTCTGGGGATAACAGAGTCCGCCAGGGAAAAGCTGATGGCCCTCATATGGACAAAGAACCTCCATGAGGCTTCGGCACTGATGAGCTCTTCCGGAGCGGACAGCTCCGCGGCGGGAAGGCTGATACGGCTCCTCAGGCTCAGCGGGAGCGCTTCCGAAGTGCTCGGCGGGGCTTATGAACTGGCCTGCTCTCCCGGGGAGAGACAGTATATATCGGAACTGGAGCAGGTGAGTCTGGGCATGGACGACGTCCAGGTGGACCTGTCCGCCGTATCCGACGCTTCGTATTACAACGGCATAGTGTTCCGGGGCTATGTGGACGGCATGCCCAGGAGGGTCCTCTCAGGAGGAAGATACGATGTCCTTCTGGGCCGTCTCGGATATGACGCTTCCGCCATCGGCTTTGCCGTATATATGGATGAACTGGAAAGGATCGATCCCCGCGTCAGCGGAGCGGATCCTGCGGAGGTGTGAGATGGACGATTATCTGAATATCGCCCTCCCGAAGGGAAGGCTCGGTGAAGACGTATACTCCCTCTTCGCGTCCTGCGGATACGAGTGCGCCGGCGTAATGGATGATTCCCGCCGTCTGGTCTTTGAGAATGCCGATAAGAAGATCAGGTATTTCTGGGTGAA
>CADBPP010000340.1 GCA_902796565.1 uncultured Eubacteriales bacterium
CCCGAAAGAGCTTATACCGCGGGACTGCTGCATGACTGCGCCAAGGGGATGAGCCATGAGGAGATGCTCTCCTATGCAGCCGGGTGCGGCTGGGAGCCGGATGAAGTGACCCTCGGGGCGCCGCAGATACTCCACGCCCCGGTGAGCGCTCTTCTGGCTGAAAGGGAATACGGCATAGAGGACAGCGGGATACTGGACGCCATCCGCTACCATACCACGGGCCGCTCGGGGATGAGCCTTCTCGAGAGGATCGTCTTCACGGCGGACCTCATCGAGCCGGGCAGGGACTTCGACGGCGTTAATGAACTCAGAAAACTCTGCGGGGAAGACTTTGACGCCTGCGTCATCGCATGCATCGACTCTTCCATACGCACCGTGATGGAAAGGGGAGGACTGATCCATCCCGACGCGGTATTCGCCCGCAACAGCCTCATAGCTGAAAGGAACGCGAAATGAACAGAAACATCGTCGTGACCGGAGGCAGCGGAGGGATCGGCCGCGCTCTGGCGGAAAGATTCCTCTCCGAAGGGGATTACGTTTTTTTATCATATCTGACGAATGAGGCCTCCGCCCGTGAGATCGTCTCTTCTTCCCCCGGGGGGATGTGCGGCGCAGGCAGGCTGGACCTTTCCGATAAGGATTCCATCGCATCCTTCATCGAAGAAGCCGACAGGTTCTTCATCGGCAGGGAGCGGATACTTATAAACAACGCGGGGATAAGTTTCAGTTCCCCTCTGATATCCATGGCCCCCGGGGATATCGAACGGCTCGTTTCGGTGAACCTCACGGGGACGATGATACTGACCTCCCGGATGCTTGCCGGAATGAACGGCACATCAGGCAGCGGCATCATAAACATCACCTCCGTATGGGGAGAGCGGGCCGCCAGCTGCGAGAGCGTTTACGCCGCCTCCAAGGCGGGCCTTGAAGCCTTTACCCGCTCCCTGGCAAAGGAGCTGACGGAGTCAGGCATCAGGGTGAACGCCATCGCCGCCGGGTTTATAGACACACCGATGAACAGCATGTATTCACAGCGGGAGAGGGACGATTTCACGGACCTCCTCAGCGTGAAGCGCGCCGGGACCCCCTCCGACTTGGCATCGGCCGCGTCTTTTCTGGCGTCGGAGGAGAGCTCGTACATAAACGGTCAGATCCTGCATGTGGACGGCGGGTACGACCTCTGATACAACAAGTCCGAAAGGAGAAAAAACAATGAACACTACGGTAAGATTATTCGGTACCACAGGGGACGGAAGGGATGTCCATCTCATCAGGCTCCAGGAGGATGACGGCACCTACGCGGAGTTCCTGTCCTACGGCGCCACCATCAGGAGCCTGGGCGTCAGGGCTAAGGACGGTTCCGTCCGGGATGTGATCCTGGGCTTTGACAGCATGGATCTGTATGAGCATTCCGCCACCTTCGGATGCGTCATAGGGCGTTTCGCCAACCGTATCGGCGGAGGACGCTTCACCCTTGACGGAGTGGAATACGAGCTTTACAAAAACAACGGCCCCAACACCCTTCACGGAGGGAAGGAAGGCTTCCATAAGAAGGTATGGGATTTCGAGACCACGGCCTGCGGTGTCGTCTTCACCCTGTTCTCACCGGACGGGGACGAGAATTTCCCGGGAAACATGACAGCGAAGGCAGCGTATGAGTTCCGGGACAACGCCCTTACCGTCACCTACAGCGCCGTCACGGATAAGGCCACGGTGGTGAACCTCACCAATCACGCCTATTTCAACCTTATGGGCGGGGGCGACATCCTTTCCCACAGGCTGATGATAGACGCTGATCGCTATACGGAATCGGATGAGAACACCCTGCCCACCGGGAACCTGGCGCCTGTGGCCGGGACCGCCCTGGACTTCACTTCAGAAAAGGAGATAGGCCGCGACATCGAGAGCGAATGGACCGCGCCCTTCAGGGGGTACGACTTCAACTTCGTGCTGAACGACGACCGCACCCGTCCCGCGGCGGTGGCCGCATCCCCGGACGGCATGCTCACCATGAGCGTGTACACCGACAGGCCCGGCATGCAGCTTTACACCGGCAACTTCATCCGGGAGATACAGGGCAAGGACAGGACCTATTCGCGCTACAGCGGCTTCTGCCTAGAGACCCAGGTGTTCCCGGACAGCCCCAACCACCCCGAATTCCCGAACTGCGTCTTAAGGCCCGGTGAAGAATTGTGTACCTATACTTCATACCGCTTCTCGTAGGCAGGAGGGACAAGAATGATAACCGATGAAAAGAAGGCCCTGAGAAAGAAGATATTCGCGCTCCGTGCCGAGATGAGCCCCGATGAGATCCGGGAGCTCTCGGAGAAGATCCTCGCGAAGACGGCCGAACTGGAATGCTTTAAAAACGCCCGTACCATCATGATCTATGTCAGCTACCGGGACGAGATATATACCCATGATCTGATAAAGAGCATGATCGCTTCCGGCAAGAGGGTCATAACCCCCACATGCAGAAGCGACCGCACGATGGCCCTGTGCGTGACGAAGAGCTTCCCGGAGGGATTCGAGAAGACCTCCATGGGTATCCTGGAGATCCCCGAGGAGAAGGCGGAGACCGTATCCGAGGAGGAGCTCGACCTTATCATCACCCCGGGCCTGGCCTTTACCCTGGAGGGGAAGCGCCTCGGCTACGGAGGAGGCTTCTATGACAGGCTCTTCGCGAAAAAGAGGCCTGACTGCCTTACGGTATGCCCCGTGATAGACCGCTTCATCGTGGACGATATCCCCACGGAGGAGACGGACCTGGCGGTGGACATAATCGTAAGCGAAAAGAAAACAGTTTTCGTTTAAAAGCAGGAGCAGGCGCGGCGCGCCTGCTCTTATACCCATTCGGAGAGGATCGTTATGATCATAGATCTTGAGCGTCTGGAAAAGTACAGGGAGAACAACAGGATCGAGGCCAAGAAGGCCCAGGGCGGCCTTCCCCTGAGCATGTGGGAGACATACAGCGCCTTTGCCAACACCCTGGGGGGAGTGATACTCCTCGGAGTGGAGGAGACTGAGGACAGGAGCCTGAGGGCCATAGGGCTCTCCGACCCGGAAGGGATGAGGGATGAGATCCTCGGGATACTCTCCGACACCTCCAGGGTGAGTTCCAACATCCTCGGAAGAGAGGACGTTCTCATCCATGAGACGGAGGCAGGCAGCATCATCGCCGTCTACGTGCCCAGGGCTTCCCGCCGGGTCCGCCCCGTCTATACCGACGGAGATCCATTCAACTGCTACCGCCGCAGCGGTGAAGGGGATTTCAGGATGTCCCGGGACGAGGCGGAGGCCATGCAGAGAGACGCTTCTCTGACGAGCCCCGACATGATGATCCCGGAGGGCGTCACGAAGGAGGATCTGAGCGATTCTTCCGTCGCCTCGTACCGCAGGGCTCTAAGGCTCTTTTCACCGGCTTCATTCCCGGAGGATGAGAGCGACGAGGATATGCTCCTTCGGATCTCTGCCCTGGCTAAGGACGCCGGCGGCACCATCCGCCCGACCCTGGCGGGACTTCTGATGTTCGGGAAGACGGACGTGCTCTATCGCGTCATAAGGGACGTCAGCATCCTTTACCGCAGGATGGCCGAGGACGGCTCCGTCACCACCGAGGTGACGGAGATGAACCTGTACGACGCATATTTCACCTTCAGTGAGAAGCTTCGGAACGACTGTGAGGAGCGCTTCGGGGACAGCCTGGATATCACACAGCGTTCCGCGGTGAGCTCGGCCCTGGCGGAGGCCTTTTCCAACTGCCTTATCAATTCCGACTACCTGTACGGAGGAAGGATCAGCGTCACCTGGAAGAAGGACCGCATCTCATTCACGGATCCCGGCCTTTTCAGGGGCGAGGATCCGTCGACGGACACCTCGGGCATAAGCGATCCGAGAAACGCTCTGATCCAGGAGATGTTCAACCTCATCGGGAACGGAAGGGGCATCGGCAGCGGCATCAGCACCATTCTCTCCGTCTGGGCAGATATCGGCTGGGCGAGGCCGGTGATAAGGGAGCTCTTCGATCCTCCCCGCACCGTGATGAGCCTGTGTTTTTCAGCGTCCCCTCCCGCCGATGAGCCTGTGCCCGCACAGGAACTGTTCCCCCAGGCCGTGGAGTATCTGACCCGCAGCGTGTCGGCCTCCCCCGGGGATCTGGCAAGGTATCTGGGCATCAGCAGCGGCAGGGCCAGAGACATACTTTCGCTCCTGTGCGAGAGGGACGTGGTCTGCGCGGAGGACGAAAGGATGAGATCGTACCGCCTGAAAAGATAGAAACAGCCCCGGGCAGTGCCCGGGGCTTAAGTTTTTCTTTTATCATAATCATCGCAGAAGACCCCCGCTTCTGCAAGCGGCGGGATGAATGCGATTCTATTTTTAAAAATATGCAAACATATATATGCTTTTTTCGAACATATATGGTATAATCAATTCGGAACGGCTTTTGCGTTCACACTGAATCTTAG
>CADBPP010000341.1 GCA_902796565.1 uncultured Eubacteriales bacterium
GTACTTCAGCGAGGACGCCACGGCGGAGGACTGTCAGTGGAGCGAGATCACCCAGTATCCCGACTACAGCTGACGGGAAGAGAACGACTCCCGAACGGACACGATGCGGGAAAAAAGGAATGAAAAGCCCGAAAGCGGAACGATGCTTTGGTCCGCTTTCGGGCTTTTTTGATTCGCGCCTTTGATTGAACCACCGGTTCAATGACTTTCTCTGTCGGACTCAGTGTTTAGTGGCCGGATTAACTGTTTGCGGACACATCCTGATAGTCCGGGAACAGCTGTTGGGGATCCGCTCCCGTCCGCCTGCTATTTCCTGAACACGATCCAGTTATGGGACCAGGGCACAGGAAGACCGAAAAGCGTCACCACTCTGTCGTTTGCGTTTCTGTACCAGGAATAGTTCCACCCGGCCCCCATATCCATATACAAGGCATTTGTAACGCCCAGCCGCTGGAGCTCCTCCATGAACGTTTCAAACCGCAGCATGTTGACGGAATCGATGACGCAGAGACTGCCGTTCAGCTCCGCCAGCGTTCTGTAGCAGCGAACTCTCGCCCGGCTGATATCCATGACGGGCTTCCCGTCCCGGATCAGCCCAAGCTGCATGAATCCGTTTCCGCCTGCCTCCGCAGCGGATTTTATGGCCTGGGAGGGATCGTCGAAGGCAAAGGAGAACTGTCCGTCCGCGAAGGTAAAGGCCGCAAAGTTGTCATTGGTGTGCGGGCTTTCATGGAATGTTCCGTTGTCAGCATGGTCTCCTTCTATGTTTTCGTGGGTAAAGCCGAAGCTGACCTCATGCTGAAATGCCGCTCCGCTGCACCAGGTTATGGCTTCATCGGATTTCGACGGACGGTCTTTGGATACATGGTCGATCTCTGTATACGCAGGGAATCATACGTAAACTGTGCCGGTGTTGTAAACCACTGTTTTATCCTGGGGCAGGATCTCCTCCACTGGCATGGATGCGGCGTCGATGCTGTCCGGAATCGGCACATGATACTGATAAACGAGACCTGTAAAAATAAATACAAAAGCAGGGATCACGAAAAAAGAGGTCGCGTACAATACGCGATAGACGAGCTTCAAAACCCGGGATTTCAGCTTTTCAGGCCCCCAGAGGTAAAGGATCAGCGTTATGACCTGCAGGATCGCCAGCATCAGATAGGCAGTCTGCAGAATCGTCAGCCGCATCTGCGCTACAAAATATACCGTGTAGGCAAACAGGGACAGCAGGGTCATGGAGATCAGCCAGATCCCGGAGATGCGTTGCTTTAGGGTCATGCTCTTCCGCCTCCCTTCCGTTTTTCTCTCAAAAGCTCCCGCCGCATCACCTTGAAGGAATCAAACTGTGACTCTATTATGACCAGAAGCAGAATCAGAAAGCTGTCCGAGATGTGCGTAAGGGCCGTTTCCGGTCAGAATGCCGCGGTCAAAGCCAAGCCGGCTGTTGGATACCAGGAGGAGAACATAAAGCGCAAGCTTAAAGAGGATCGCCACCCGGTTCAGGATCACGTTTTTCCGGTTTCCGTGGGAGGCATAGTTGAAAAAAAGTGATTGACGGTAATGATCACAGTCATCAGGAACGACATGCCGGCAGCGGCAAGATAAACGCTTCCGAACACACCGGCCATCAGGTAGGTATCAAAATTCTGCTCTCCCCAGAGCACGGCAAGGGCAAGATGGGCCTCCTGATACATCAGGCAGAACAGGACGCCCCCCATCAGCCCCTTTGCCACACATCTCATTTGAAGAATTTGAACGCGAGAAACATGGCGAATGCCGTTACAAGCTTCGTGACTGACTCAAAAATGCCAAAGAGGTTCCAGTCCCGGACGGTTAAGTACAGGATAATGAGGCCTGTTACGACAACTACTGCACAGGCCGCTGCCATGAAGTGCTCATTCAGAAAGACAGATTCCCGCTGTCCATTTTTCGTGTTGATATTGCCTTCCATGTTATTATTAACTCCTCAAAACAAAGTCTGAAAACGCGTAAAGGATATCGGTTGTGGAGTTTTCCGGACGGAGCAGAGCGCATCGGAACGGACTCACAGCTCCAGCACCAGCCCGACCTCGGTTTGCCGGACCCGGTCGCCAAGTTCCTCGCGCAGGATATCAAAGCCCTCCTGCCCTGTGCAGTGGCCGGTAATAATGTGCTCTACGCCGGTATCCCGGAGCCTTCTTGCGAAGGCGTGCACCTCTTCCGGTGGAGTGTCGTAAAGATGAAATCCCCCGATGACGGCATAGATAGACTTCCCCGGAAATGCCTCAGTCACCTCCGTGACGATACGGTCCGCCCCGGCGTGACAGCAGCTGTTGAAGATCACCAGCCCCTTTTCCGTCTCAAAGACCAGGCTCTGCTCATGGCTGAAATCGTCAGGGACCATGCAGCACTGGGTCTGACGGAACATATGCGCTTTCACCCCCACCGCCATCAGGTCCGGGGTGGTGTGGGGCAGGATGGTGACGCCGGGCAGAGGGGAGAACCGATGCCGCAGCGTGATGATCCGATCCCTGAAATCCCGAAGCAAGCCCCGTTTGATGCCGATATATTTATACTTGCCCCCTTCCTCCAGGTCGTAGCAGTCCTCGCCGCAGGCGTCCTGGAGATAGAAGGGGGCATGGTCGTTGATGCGGAAAAAC
>CADBPP010000342.1 GCA_902796565.1 uncultured Eubacteriales bacterium
ATAGAGTACTTTAAATCTCTTTAAACGCTTGGCATCTTCCGCTGCCTGGGCTTCCAGGTCAACATTTTCTTCCAAAACTGACATTTTTATAATTCCTTTCATTAAAAGTAGTCTTGTACAAAAAGTTTAGCACAGCAATTCATATGTGTCAATTATTATTTAATAGATTTCCAATAAATACAAAATAATCGGATGCTATACAATATATAATAATGCACGTAAAAACATCCGCTTAAATCAGTCCGATGCTCCGCTGCGAACATTCCGGCTCCCGTCCCGTAAGCATTTGGTAAATTTTGTTTTGAAATCTTATCCGTGTGGTTTATAATATCTGTACAGAACAAAAGAAAATTAGATTAAGGGGGTGTTATCCCATGGATCCCAATCGTGATTATATGTCGCCTCTCGAGGTACTCAGGCAGGCGCTCAGGCAGCCTCAGACCATCGCCGGTTTCGTTACGATATTTATCGGCATCATAGTTGCCTGTGTTTTCAGCAAGTTCGGCAAGACTCTGAGATCCCAGAACCTTATCGCCATCCTCGGTTCTATACTTTCCATCTTCGGAACTCAGAGCATCCTACAGGTCATAGCGCAGATACAGAGCGGAATCGATCCCAATAACTACGGCAAGAAGGATGACGGATCGGACAACTGATATTTACAGCAGCACGTAAATGAGCAGTCCCTGGACGGCAATACGCCGTTAAGGAACTGCTTTTTTTATGCCCTGAAAGAGATTGTCCTTTTCAGCTCGGAACGTCTTCTGCGACGGTCGGGAACAGACTGCGTACAAATACTGTACTTTATTGTGATAAACAGAAGCGGTACGGACACGCACTTTCGTTTCCTGTTGCCGTTGTGTTTTCTTCATATGTATGCCATTTTTTCGCCCAAACACTTTCCTGGAAAGTCCTCATACAGTATAATCATGTGAGGATAAGCGAGGTGTACAAATTTGTTTAGAGACCTGATTACATGGATACTTGTGAAAAGCATGATTCTGGTGGGAAACATCAACCTCAGGACCATGCACCGAAATACGAAAAAGGCCAGAGAACTAAATGAAAAGCTCCTGATGCAGATCCTCAGAGACGGCGAAAACAGCTCATACGGCAGGGAACATCACTTCAGCGAAATAAATAGCGCCGACGACTACCGCAAGATGGTACCCGTTACAACATTTGAGGATTACCGTCCCTATATCGACAGGATGATCGAAAACAATGAAGAAGACGCGCTGACGAGCCTTCCCCTTGTGGGATATGCTCAGACATCCGGTACCACCGGAGCCAGCAAATACATTCCCCTTACCCAGAAGGCTGTCAATTTCTATAAAAGATATACGCTCCTTACAATGATGGCCCTGGCGGACAGTTATCGCAGAAAAACCACAGGAAAAGGCATCAAGCCCAGCCGCGGCATCTTCATGTGCCTCGACTTCAATGACTACCTGCCCAACGGCCGCCCGGCGACAAATGTGGGAGAGGTAGCCGCAAAACAGCTGGGATTCGTGTTCCCTTACATACTGAACCCCCCTTTTACCCATCTGTTCAGGCTGCATGATATAGACAGCAAGTATCTGTATCTCCGGTTTGGCCTTGAGAACCGCGACAACCTTTACATTTTTGCCCTGTTCTTCAACAGTGTCTCGGATCTTATGGAATATCTTAAGGCAAACTGGGAAGTACTTGTGGACGACATAGAAAAGGGCACGATCTCCGATATCTCCCGGGTCTCGGATGAGATCCGTCCCCAGCTCATGAAAGTGATCAGACCCAATCCCGGCAGGGCTGCGGAACTCAGAAGCGAATTCGGCAAGGGCTTTGACGATACGATAATCGAAAGGATATGGCCGAATCTTTCCGTGATATACGCCATAGGCACTACAGTATATCTTCCCTTCGCGAACAATGTCCGCAGGTTCACCGGCAATATACCGTTCCATCAGTCCATTTACGGAGCCAGTGAAGGTCTTTTCGCATCCCCGGATGAGCTGAACGTGGAAAGAAAGCTGATGCTCGTGGACGGATGTTTCCTGGAGTTCATCCCTGTGGAAGAGGAAGAGCAGACGGGAGAAGTGAAGACCCTTCTTGTAGATGAACTGGAAGTCGGCAAGGAATACGAGATGTGCATCACCAACATGGCCGGACTGTACCGTTACCGCTTCGGTGATATAGTTATGGTCGAGAGTTACATGAATCAGTGTCCCTACATCATCTTCTGCAGGAGGAGAGGAAACCTCATCAACGTCGCGGGAGAAAAGACCAGCGAGACCGACATGGAGTACGTCATCGAACGCATCTCGAAGGAAGCCGGGGTCGATATATTCAACTGGGTCGTATATGTGAGCACCGACACCCGTCCCGCCCACTACACCCTGGTCCTGGAGAACCCCGAAGGAAAGGACCTCACAGGCTACGCGGACCTGGCGGAAGAGGCCATGGGAGAGGCGAACCTCAGATATCATTACTGGCAGAACATAGGTTACGTCGGAAGGATCACCATCCAGAACCAGCGCCCCGGAACCCATGCCGAATGGGCCGAGATGCGTGTGGCGGGAGGCACCGCACCCACTCAGGTCAAGCCTGTAAGGATACTGGACACCGAGCAGAAGATGGATTTCTTCCTTTCAAGGCTTATGGAGCCTGCCGAATAGAAAACTATCGTAGTCAAATTGACAGAGAAGACGCGAAAAGCGTCTTCTTTTTTCGTTATACCGAATAAACAAGCGCCGGAAACTGCTTTACGCAGTTTCCGGCGCCCTGTTTTCTCTTCAGATCCTCTGGTATTAATATGCGCTTTCAGCCATCTGCTTCGCCTTCTCAACGACATCGTCGATGGTTCCGACGAGGAAGAAAGCTCCTTCGGGAAGATCGTCATATTCTCCGGAAAGGATCGCCTTGAATCCTCTGATGGTCTCCTCGATGGGAACATACTTACCGGTAAGACCGGTGAACTGCTCCGCGACGTGGAAGGGCTGGGAAAGGAATCTTTCGATCTTTCTTGCACGGGCAACGATCAGCTTGTCATCTTCGCTGAGTTCCTCCATACCGAGGATGGCGATGATGTCCTGCAGCTCCTTGTAACGCTGAAGGATCTCCTGGACCGCACGGGCGGTGTTGTAGTGATCCTCGCCGATGACCTGCGGGTCAAGGATACGGCTGGTGGATCCGAGAGGATCGACCGCGGGATATATACCCTTTTCAGCGATGGAACGCTCAAGGACCGTGGTGGCGTCCAGATGGGCGAATGTGGTCGCAGGTGCAGGGTCGGTAAGGTCGTCAGCGGGAACGTAGACCGCCTGAACAGAGGTGATGGATCCCTTGCTGGTGGATGTGATCCTTTCCTGCAGAACGCCCATTTCGGTGGCCAGTGTAGGCTGGTAACCGACGGCTGAAGGCATACGTCCGAGAAGTGCGGACACCTCGGAACCGGCCTGGGTGAAACGGAAGATGTTGTCGATGAAGAGAAGAACGTCCTGACCTTCTCTGTCACGGAAGTATTCCGCCATGGTAAGACCGGTAAGAGCGACTCTCATTCTCGCTCCGGGAGGTTCGTTCATCTGGCCGAAGACGAGAGCCGTCTTCGTGAGAACTCCGGATTCCTTCATCTCATAATAAAGGTCGTTTCCTTCACGGGTCCTTTCACCGACGCCCGCGAAGACGGAGATTCCGCCGTGCTCTGTGGCGATATTGCTGATCAGCTCCTGGATTAGAACGGTCTTTCCGACTCCTGCTCCGCCGAACAGTCCTATCTTACCTCCTCTGGTGTACGGGCAGATCAGGTCGATGACCTTGATGCCTGTCTCGAACATCTCAGGCTCTGTCTGCTGTTCCTCA
>CADBPP010000343.1 GCA_902796565.1 uncultured Eubacteriales bacterium
CGGTGCAGCTGTCAGCTTTGTCGAGCCCATTTCAAAGCGCAGCCGCCATGCGAAGCAGGCGATGCTCTTTGTGGAGCTGCGGTGCAGGTATCGGTCAGAGCAGGTACATCAGGAAGAGACCTGAAAGACTGACTGAGAGAGGAGCGTTGTTTGTCCAAAAAACCGACTATGTAACAGGAAGATACAGCACAAATGGCCAGGTAGAAAAATGAACGGACCGGAAGAAGTCTGATGAAACTGTTTTGTCGCTTTCGTGGAAATATCAAAGGGAGATAATAATGCTGTGATAGTACATGATGTTACGCTGCGCGGTGATAACGACGAATACACCGAACAGTTCTCAAAAGAAATGGTTGTCAACCCGGAAGATTTCGTGATCGAGAACGGGGTTGTGAAGCAGTATACAGGCCCCGGCGGGGATGTGATGGTCCCCTCAGGTGTGACCGCCATCGGGGAAAAGGCGTTTCAGGGAAACAACAGCCTGCACCGGGTGGTGATCCCGGAGGGCGTCACCAGAATTGAGGGCAACGCATTCATGGACTGCAGGCTCATGCAGGTGATATGCCTGCCGAAAAGCCTGTCGGAAGCCGGGGAGCACGCGTTCTGGAGATGCTGCCGGCTGTCGTACATCGTTCATCCGCCTGCGGTGCAGATCAGTCGAGAACCGTGGGAAGCGGAACTAAGGAAGATGTATTCCAGCGATTTTGAAATTGTACAAAGCTGTGTGACGAAATATCTCGGTCCCGGCGGGGACGCGACGAACAAATATGAGAAGAAAAACCCAAATGTGGATGTGGTCGTCCCGGACGGGATACGGGTGATCGGACGCCTGGCGTTCAATATGTGGGAAAACATAAGGACTCTGTCCCTTCCCATTGGATTGGAGTACATCGGCTGGAGGGCGTTCGGCAACTGCAGAGGAATCACGGAGCTGGTTTTGCCGGAGGGACTGAGGGAACTGGCTGACGGCGCGTTTGAAAAATGTAAAACGTTGAAAAGCGTTACGCTCCCGCAGTCTCTGGAGAAAGTGGGGCGTCAGGTGTTCAGCCCACAGTACCGTCTTTCCGAGGTCACGGTCAGGGAGTGGACGCCTGTTGTTACCGAGGCGGTCAAGGGCTGCGAACTGGAGAAGATCCACACGGAAGATATCTCGAAAGTCCCCGTGCGATACCGGACCGCCGCTGCCGTCGGGTTTGCCTGTGAGGAGTCGCCTGATCCGAACTCAGAACGCGGCAAAGAACACGTTGCCTATCTCAAACGGAATGCCGGGAAGCTGGCGGCAAGGGCGATAAAATACCCGGAGCTGCTTCACTTCCTGCTGGAGAACGGGCTGCTCACGGGAAACACTTTGGACATCTATATCGAAGAGGCGGAAGCCAGCCGCAGAAGGGGGATCAAGGAGCTCAGAGACGCTTTGTACCGTTATCGGGATGAGATGAACAGAACCTGATCAGCAGCGGAAACAACACTGCGACGAATACAATGGAGGTGTTCGCAATGAGTAACGCAAGCGATTTCGTAATCGAGAATGGTGTGTTGACTGAATACGTTGGGCCCGGCGGGGATGTGGTCATTCCGAATGGTGTGGTTGGAATACAAGCCGGTGCATTCCGGTACTGTACTAACCTGCATAGCATCATCCTTCCGGAGGGTGTAGAACGTATATCCATAGGAGAATCTGGATTATGCTATGGCAAAGAGCTTCTATATGCCGTCTTTCCGAAGAGCCTTGTCAATATCCTGTATAATCCCTATTATTCTGAAAACGATGAGTCAAAAACACATGTAGCAAACGTGTTCCGCTCCTGCAACAAACTACAGGTACTGTTTATGCCAAAGGAACACTATTCTGCCTTGTTCGGCCCTGACTTGGAAAGAGGCAATCATAGCTATTTGCTTCCGAATTTCGCCCTTCTGTTACAGGAAGAAAATGGTCTCAGGATCCTGGCTTTTTCTGAGAATAGGGGTGAGGACACGTTGAAGGAGTTCGTGGAAGCAGGAAACTGGCAAGAATTTGATCGTGAACTGATCAATACTGGCCTCAGGTTCAAGTTCAAATCCATTGTTCGCGTGTTAGGCGCCTTGGGCCGGCTCTGTGACCCGGTAGATTTGAGTGAAGAAAACCGGGCTGTATACATCGAATTGGTGAAGAAAAACGCCAAAAAACTGATTCCGATAGCTGAGACAATAAAATGCCCAGAGTTGGTTCGAATGCTCTTTGGAGTTGGCTGCATGGACAAAAAAACGATTCAGGCCGTTCGGAAGCTGCTGGCGGCCTCTTCTGTGCCGGAGATTGCTGCTCTGGCTGACGCGGAGATGGAAGCTATTGCCCCGGTGCCGGCAAAGCCTGCCGGGGAAATCACACAGCATGCCGCAGAGACCATGCGGAGCCAGAAGGAGACCGACGGGCCGGACGATAATGCCGGGGAACAACACACAGATACATCTACGCCTCATGAGCAGTCTTCCGCCGACGCAAAACTGAACAAGCAAGGCAACATGACCTGGGATCTGGGCAACCAGACCGTCACGGCTCGTTTTCAGGAGGATTTCAGCTTTCAGCTGGAGTCAGCGGACGGAAAAATCGTCAAATCCATTCCCAAGAAAGGGGCGGACCCGGAGAAATATGAGCGGGCAAAGGAGGGCCTGGCACAGCTGAAGAAGGCGACAAAGGAACGTCTGAGGGCAAGAAAAAAGATCCTCTTTGAGGAGTTTCTCAGCGGAGACTGCCACATCGCGGGGGATTGGTGCGGGACATACTTGGCTGACCCTGTGATGTGGGCGGCGGCAGGAAAGATGGTCTGGGCCCAGGGGAACGCCACCTTTACCCTGACCGGGGACAAGATCATTGACAGCGCCGGGGCGGCCTATGCCCTGACCGACGAGCCCATCCGGGTTGCCTATCCCCTGGAGATGGAGCCGGAGGACGTGGAGGCGTGGCAGAGATACTTTCTTGCCCATGGGATCCAG
>CADBPP010000344.1 GCA_902796565.1 uncultured Eubacteriales bacterium
CCCCCACCTACTACGGGTGCTGCGCAGAACTCGGAAAGATCGTATCCATCCTGCACGAAAGGGGCATTAAGGTGATCGCGGACGAATCCCACGGCACCCACCTTGCCTTTACCCGCTCTCCCGGCCTGAGCGCCATGGCCTGCGGAGCCGACTATGTGGTGCATTCCGCCCACAAGACCATCGGGGCCCTCACCCAGACGGCGATGCTGCATGTGAAGGATCCTCAGGCGGATGAGAACCTCGTGAGGCTGATGATGCGCACTGTCCAGAGCACTTCCCCCTCCTTCCCCCTCATATGCTCCCTTATGGACAGCGTCGAAAGACTTAAAACCAATGCCGGATTGTTTGATGATCAGGAAATATGGTATAATGAAATATTGGATAGCATCTCACATACAAAGCATCTCGAGATACCGGATTTCGGCGGCAGGGCGGACCGTCTGAAGGTCACCGTGAGATACTCCGGGGACATGGATACCTTCGTGAGGATCCTCAGGGAAAGAAAGGTGGACGAGGAGATGATTCTCGGGGACCTGGCGGTATTCTCCATGGGCATCGGCACCACAGCGGAAGATACAGCCGCACTGATCGGGGCCCTCAGGGAAGCCGATGAAAGATACGACGCAGGGGCAAGCCATACCGGGGGCTTTGAGACACTTCCCGTATCCCCCCAGAAGACCGGCATGAACGAGGCCTTAAGAAGGCCTTCGGACTATGTTTTGCTGGAGGAATGCGCGGAGAGGATCAGCTCCGGCTTCGTGAGCGTCTATCCGCCGGGAGCGCCGGTACTGATACCGGGGAGCCTCATCACGGATGAGGTGATCGGATACATCAAGAGGGCGCACAGTGCCCACGGCATTTACAACGGATGCCTCAGGGTCATCCAAAGGGAGAAGGACAGTGAAAGGTAAACTCTTTGTGATAGAAGGCCTGGACGGAAGCGGCAAGCAGACCCAGACCGCTCTGATGTACGAAAGGCTCAAAAGAGAGGGCCTGAGGGTGATGAGGGTGGAATACCCCAACTACAAGTCGGAATCCAGCGCCCTGGTGAAGATGTATCTCAGGGGGGATTTCGGATCGAAGCCCTCCGACGTGGACGCTTATGTCTCATCCACGTTCTTCGCCGTGGACCGCTACGCCTCCTACAAGACGGAATACGAGGACTTTTACAGAAACGGAGGGATCGTTCTGGCGGACCGCTACACCACCTCGAACATGGTCCATCAGGCCTCAAAGATCACGGATCCCGCCGAAAAGGTGAGATACCTCGACTGGCTCACAGACCTGGAGTTCAGGCTTTATGGCATCCCCACGCCCGAGCAGGTATTCTTCCTGGACGTGGAGCCCGCCGAGAGCGCCCAGCTCATCAAAGAGAGGCTCAACAAGTTCTCCCACGAAGAGAAAAAGGACATCCATGAGAGCGACAGGGAGTATCTCGAGGATTCGTACACCAACGCCCTGTGGCTCGTCGAACGCTACGGATGGGAGCATATCCTCTGTATGAAGGACGGAGAGATGCGTCCCATAGAGGAGATCCATGAGATGCTTTACGAAAGGCTGAAAAAATATCTTTAGGTTCGCTATGGAACAGTTTGCCCATGCATATATAATTTATTCCAACACCCCCGGAGGACGTCTGGCGTACGCGGGAGAACTGATAAAAAGGATGCTCGGCTCCCGGGGGAGCCTCACCGAAACGGTATCCCGCAGGATAGACGAAGGCAATTATCCCGACGTCATGACCATCTCCCCGGTGAAGGGGAACATCTCCATCGACGCGGTGCGCTCCATAAAGGATTTCATCGCCCTCAGGCCCATGGAAGGGCCGATGAAGTTCGTGGTCATCACGGACTGCGAGAGGATGCGCGCGGAAGCCCAGAACGCCATGCTGAAGATCCTGGAGGAGACTCCCGAGAACAGGGCGATCATCCTTCTGGCCGCGGGGCTCGAATCCATGCTGCCCACGGTGCTCTCCCGCCTTCAGGCGGTGAGGCTCCCGGACGC
>CADBPP010000345.1 GCA_902796565.1 uncultured Eubacteriales bacterium
AGGACGTATTCACCCGTCTGAGAAGATGCACCGTTGATACGATAGAAAAATGCAGGGAGTGTGAATACCGCTACATATGCGGAGGAGCATGCAGGGCATGGGGCAACAGGGATGAGACTGATCCCAACGCTGCGCCGCCAGAGTGTGAACATCTTAAAAGAAGGGCTTCATCCCTGCTGGATGCGGCCATGGGATATCTGAACGAAACCTAAGGAGGAAGATCATGAAAAAAAGACAGAAACGGGCCATGAGGACTTTGTTCGGCTGGATATGTACAGTATCCGGCATTCTCGTCATGCTGGCACAGTTGAGCGTGATATTCAGACTTGAAAAAATGCACGCGGCGCATCTGCTGCCTCTTGTGATCTGCGCCGGATTCATATGGCTGGGCCTGAGGCTCTTCAGGCTCAATGACCTGGAACTGATGACAGACGCATCAAGGCAGAACGATCCGAAAAAGGCAGCTAAGATCATAAGACAGCTCGAAAAGGTCACCGACGCAAAGTATCTTCATGAGCTCGTCTATCACGCCGAAAGAGACGATGTGTTCAGTGCGGCGATCGACAGATATGTTAATGTATCAGGTCAGAAGGCTGCGGCGGATTTCGTCTCTTCCAGCTGCTACAGCATTCCCAGATGCCTCACTGCACTTAAATACGTGAACGACCAGGAGCTTCTCCAGTACATTGCCCATAATGCGCACCACGGAGAAATGGCGATGCATTCTGTGGAAAAGATAACGGATCAGGGGATCTTAAGAGGGATCGCCGAGGATAAAGACTGTTACGTCGAAGCCAGGGTCGAAGCCTTTGACAGGCTGGGCGAAAACCTTCGGGGGGATGTCATCTGTGTGCCGAACGCCAGATTCGAAAAGATCATCAGAAGAAACGCTTCCGCGGAGCTCATCGCTTCGGGAGACACCGCTCTTATCGAAGAATGTGCTGAACAGATCCTGTCAAAGGTACCGGACGATATCGGAAAGGATTTTATCGCGGATGCAGCGGCAAAATATCCCGACATCTTCAGAAAGCTCTGGCAGAGGCTCTGCAGCTGGACTCACATAGACAAAACCGATCATACCGATTACACCCCGAAGCCCAACCACGCTGACTCTGTTCAGTACTATGACTATTACAAGACTCCCAGCGGACTTACTTTCGCCAACAAGAGCGGCAGACAGAAGCATACCGATACGACCCTTCCCTCCAGTGACTGCGCGGATTACGGGCATACCGATTCCACGACACATCAGGACAGGGACGATGATGCCTTCCTGTCAAGACTGCCCGTGGCGATAAAGGAATAGAACCAATTAAAAAGGAGATCAAATGGACAGAAACTTTAATGTTAATCATCCCCTGCTGTTTCTTTTGGCCGGTATTGCCGTCCTGGTAGTAGCCATCCAGTCCGTAGTGTTTCTCAGAAAGGCCTGGAAAAGGGCTCTTCAGCTGGGATACACAAAGGAAAGACTGAAAAGGATAGCCCTCTCATCAGCTGTGTTCTCCATCGCTCCTGCCATCGCTGTAGGCATCGGCGTCATCACGCTTGCCGGTTCCCTTGGACTTCCCCTTCCCTGGCTCAGACTTTCCGTGGTGGGGGCGATCATGTACGAACTGACTGCAGCTCAGACCGCTGCGACGGCACTGGGGACAACGCTGGCGTCCACACTGAGCGCCACGGAGTTTTCCACCATCGCGTGGACCATGACCGTGGGCATCACCACAGGTATGATCCTGATCCCGGCATTCTGTGAAAAGACCGTAAACGGCATCACGAAGATAGGTATGAAGGACAGAAAATGGGGAGACCATTTCGTCAACGCCCTGTTTTTCGCGCTGATAGCGACTTTTGTGGGAAACGGTGTCGCTGACGTGCGCACCAGCTCAGCCGGAGTGGTCTCCGCGCTGGTCCTGGTAATCTCCGCACTTATCATGGCCGTATGCGGTATTTTAAGAAACAGGCTGGGCTGGAAATGGCTGAACGATTACGCGGTGCCCATCTGCATGGTGCTCTCGATGCTGGCGGCCATACCGCTGAGCTCAGCCATCGTATGAAAGGAGAAACATGATGAGTGATTATTCAAAAGACATACACCGCTCCGGCAGACGCTGGTTCATATTCGTATACTTTTTCATTTATCTGTTCCCTATAGTGACTTCCGTGTATTTCGACGCCTGGCCCACCTGGCAGCAGTTCTTTTCCGCGGCCATCGGAGTCGTCCCCCTTTACTGGGCGGTAGGCATCGTGGAGGCATTTTCATACATGCCCATGCTGGGAGCCGGAGGAAGCTACCTCGGATTCATAACGGGAAACATGTCCAATATGAAGGTGCCCGTGGCGCTCAACGCCATGAGCGCAGAGAAAGTACAGCAGGGCACTGAGGAAGGAGATGTGATTTCCACCATTTCCATAGCCGTGAGCTCCCTGGTGACGCTTGCTGTTATAGTGATCTTCATAATACTGATGGTGCCGCTGACACCGGTCTTTTCGAAGCCCGCGCTGCAGCCCGCCTTCAACAACGTAGTGCCTGCCCTCTTCGGAGGCCTGATGGTGGCGTTCATGTCCCGCACACCGAAGGTGGCAGTTCCGGTGATCCTTATCACTTCGGCGCTGTTTATCGCTGTGCCCGCTCTTAAGGGCATTTATCCGATAATCCTTCCCATCGTCGCCGTGGCGGCCATCGGTTACTCCAGGATCCTCTACAAAAAAGGGAAAATATGATCCATTTCAAAAAAAATCTGCAAAAAAAATCCTTATAAAGCTTTCTTTAAGGATGGATTGTTAATATAAAGGTGTAAATTATTTTCCCCTCTTAATTATAAAATATACGCAAAAACGGAAGCCGCGAGGCTTCCGTTTTGTTTCGGTACTGATCAGAACTTGAGATCGCCGATCTTATCTGTGTATTCCGTGGAACACATTCCCTGCTCGAAGGTGTACATGTTGCGGAACATGGACTGAGCGCAGTCGATCACGAAGAACGTGAAGGGGCATCCGCTTCCCTCTCCCAGTCTCCTATCCATGTCAAACATGGGATCGATCCCCGTCTCTTCCGTCACCACGCTGTAGCCGGGCTCCATGGTCTTGTGGGATTCTATGGCATAATCCTTAACATTATGGTTCAGCCTGTAGGCCAGGAAGAATGCGGCTGAAGAGATGTATCCGTCGATCACCACAGGGATATGA
>CADBPP010000346.1 GCA_902796565.1 uncultured Eubacteriales bacterium
CTCAGGCAGCCCTCAAAAGCCCTCGCGCCTATCTCCCTTACACCTTCCGGGATCCTGACTTCCCTGAGGGCGGAACAGCCGCAGAAAGCGTAGGCCCCGATGGCGCGGGTGCCCTCAGGGATCTCAAAACTCACAAGATCCCTCCTGTCCCTGAAGGCCCCTTCGGGGACACAGTCCCTGTATTCAGTTAGCTCCTTAGTATCAATGCCTGTCTGATCCATAACAGAATATAAAATGCCCCCGGACCGCAGCCGGAGGCAAAAGTACTTCAGGATTCCTCTCCGAGGATGATATCGCCGAGATGGGGCATGCTTCGGGCGAAGCCGGTCACAGCGCATCCGTCAAACTCGGAGGGATCGCGGTCGTAGACCGCGGCGATGAAGTCGATCCCCCGCTGACGGGCGCCTTCATAATCGCTTTTCGAGTCTCCGATGTATACGCCCTGAGAAAGATCCTCTATCCCCAGGGTGTCCGCGAGAAGCCCGATCAGTTCGTACTTTGAGGAATGCTCCCCGCTGGGAGTACTTCCTATGACCGCGTCGAAAAGGTCGTCTATGCCGAAATGGCTGAGGGCGCGCTTCACGAAGATCTCGTTCTTGGAGCTGCCGATGGCGCATTTCACACCGGCCCCCTTCAGCCTCTTGAGGGTGGATGCGGTATACTCATAGAGACTGGCCTCATATATGCCCTTTTCGGAATAGTACTCCCTGTAATATCTCACGGCTTCCTCCGCCTTTTCGGGAGAGAAGCCGAAAAAGTTCTCGAAGGAGTACCAGAGGGTGGGCCCCACGAATCTCATGAGACTCTCCCTGTCCGCTGTGATGCCGTAGTGTCTCAGGGCGTAGTCCGCGGCTTTAAGGATCCCCTCCTTTGTATCGGCGACGGTTCCGTCGAAATCGAAGAGCGCGTAACGGTATCTCACTTCCTGCCCTTCTTCTTTCTTCTCTCTTTTTTCGCCTCGCTGAAAACGTCCCCTATGGGGTTTTTCTCCTTCGGCTCATCTGCAGAGCTCAGAACTTCATCGTCGGACGTGGACAGGATCTTTTCCAGTTCATCCTCCAGACCGTCCTGTTCCACCCATGCCTTGGAGACGCTCTCGGAGAGGTCCGCTTTTCTGGGGAGCCTCTTGCTGCGCTCTATCGCCTCCTCCCGCTTCTGCTGGCGGATATCGTCCTTTCTGACGGGCTTTTTCTTCGTCCTTGAAACATGTATGATGGCAGCCGTCATGGCCGCGGCGAAAGCCACGATGCATCCGATGTAGATGAACAGGTCCCTTCCGGAAAGATCGTTCACCATTTCCGTAGTGGAAGCTTCGGACTGTACCGTATACAGCACGGGGGCTGCCTTCCTGTATTCGCAGCTCACATAGGCGGTGACTCTGTAGATGTAGTGTATGTCCTCATCGGCGCCGGTATCATAGAAGTTCGAGACCGTCCCGTCCACCTCGCCGATGACTTCGAATTCGTTGGGAAGGACGGTGACTTCCGGTGTCTGTCCTTCTTCCTGCTGGGAGCTTTCCTGCTGGGGCGCTCCTTCCTGGGGTTCTCCTTCCTGCGCAGTTCCCTCCTGCTGGGTCCCTTCTTCCTCCGTGCCGGAGGATGACGTCACCACCAGGGCTTCGGGGCTCGCCGTCTCGTCTATCCTTCTCTCGATGACGTACTTCACTACGGAATAGCTTCCCTCTTCATTGCTGAACTGGTCTATCTGGTTCCAGATGACGTTGCACCTGGTGCCTTCGCCGTCCGGAGGATATATGCCGACGGAGAGGACAGGCAGCTGGAAGGAGTGATGGAAAGCCGAGAGACTGTCCGACAGATCGGCGATCACCGTGGAATTCTTGTCCACGCTGATCATGTTGAAGCTCACATCCAGGTTCTTAAGAGACGGCATGGTGACCAGCTTCGAGGGCAGCACCTGTATGGAATTGAAGTACAGGTACAGGCTTATGATGCTCGAAGAATCCATCAGCCCGTCACGGATCTCCGTTATCTCATTGGAGAAAAGGTACACGTCCGTAAGGGTGGGGATCTTCTCCAGTCCCTCCGGTACCGCGCTGAGACGGTTGGTGTCGAGATATATCGTATTCAGGGAACCGAATGAGGAAAGATCCGGCACCTC
>CADBPP010000347.1 GCA_902796565.1 uncultured Eubacteriales bacterium
AGAGGGAAAAGATACAGACCACGCAGCCGATGACCGCGATTATTAAGTTGACTACCGCTGTTCCCTGTACGATCATCTTGTTTCCTTTGCTTAACTGTTACGTCCTGCGTCTGTTTTCAGCCAGTGTCATAAACATCCTGTCTGCAGATGTCTCTAAAAAGGAGCCACGGATCTTCCTGTGGCTCCTTCTTTCGGTCATTTCGTTCTTCTTTTTTTACTTGTTCCTGTTCTTCCTGATCATGCCGAAGCACAGCATCAGTACACCAAGTCCTCCGAATACCATCACCGGCCACCAGAGCTGACCTGTCTGGGGAAGGCGACGGGGTTTCGACGGTGTCGGCGGCGTGGGAACTTTTTCCTTACCAATACCGAGCGGCTTTGACTTGGCGTCGACATCATAAACAAGTGATCCGTCAGGGTTCTTCTGAGGGATCGTGATCAGGAAAGGCGTAAGGTAAAACTTGTTGTCGCCTTCTCCCCTTGCAGCCTGCGTGACCAGGTACAGGCCTACTTCCAGTCCCTCAAAAGTCACCTTGCCCTGGGCATCCATTGCCTTCGGCTGTACATCAAAGGCGATATTTTCGGCGATCGCTGCCATCTTCTTCGCAAGGTCAAGATTTGCTGCATCCAGAGCCTCACTCGTATCCGGGATCTCTCCCGCGGAAGCAAAGCGCTCGTCTGTCACGAACTTATATCCGTTATCTACGACGACATTGGCAACCTTGTACAGGCCGACTGTGTTGCCGCCTGTGACCGGTTTTGTTGTCTTATCGGTCTCATCATAATATGTGAACGTGATCGAGATCGACCCAATGCGGTCCTTATCCAGCATCTCCCGTTTTTCTGATGCTGCTGCCGGCAGCGATGTCAGGGGCATCACCAGGCACATCGATAATGCCAGGGCCGCTTTTGCGATCCCTTTGATCTTGTTTTTCAATCCTACTCTTTTTTCATGCATCTTGGTTGCCCCTTTCTGCGGCTCATTTCCTGCGCTTTTCTATAAAGCTCTTTACTGCTTCAATGACGATATCCTGGTCTTCTATCTCGAGTTCCTCCTCGTGCAGGCCGTTTTCATTTAGATACTCTTCCTTGAGATCCCTCTTTTTTTTCCTGTGCCTGGCACTCGTGCTGATCAGCACATAGATCAGCAGCAGGAGCAGGATCGGTACTGCTACGAACGGCGCTATAAAGACCGGCCTGATCTGGATCGCGTCCGCAACCACCATCGCGTTGCCGTTTAAGTTCTCTATGCGGTGGGCCCTCACCAGCAGCCTGTGTGTATTGATCCCGTAGGGCGTGCAGGTGATCAGCGTGCAGTAGTCCTTCCCTTCCTCAATGGTCAGGTGGGACATATCTGTAGGTTCCACTATCCAGATGTGGTCCACTTCATAAGTGAAGGTCTCATTCAGGACCGTTATCGTAAAGGTATCGCCTTCCCTGAGCTTGTCCAGGTCTGTAAACAGTCTTGCTGAAGGAAGTCCCCTGTGTCCTGACAGCATACTATGGGTGCTGGAACCACCTACAGGCAGTGAGGATTGTTCCAAATGTCCGATGGATGTCTGCAGAATATTCTCATCTACCCCATGATAGATCGGGAGCATCACATCGATCTTCTGTATCTTTATGTAGCCCATGACGCCGTTGCCGCCAACGTCCAACTGCGACATATAGGCTCCCTTCTCCTTATCGGAAAGAGTCCAGTTGATCCCTCTCTCGGCCAGCTCAGCGTTGTAGATCCTTGCCTCGGCGAGGATTCTCTCGTACTCCTCCATATTCATGTTTGCAACGTTCTCTGCATAAGACATGACCGCGCGGGACTGGTGAAAGGAGTTCCAGTAGTCAGCGAATGAAGGATAAGCCAGAAGGAAAAGCCCGATAAACAGCGAAGCGACAAGGATAATTGTGAACAGCCTGTCTGTGATCCAACGGACGAACCCATTTTGCGGTCTGGAATTATCATTCCGTTCCGGATAGTCAGATGGGACTGTCAGGTTTTTTGCCTGTGTTTTATTCGATTTCATCTCTATCCTTTTAATAAATGTGTATTTTACTAAACACACAGATGAGATTTCTTCTGTATGTTTAGGAAAATATGCATTTACCGCCCACCCCGGGCTCCGGCATATGCCGGAGCCCCTTCGGGTGTTCAGTTAGTGTTTCCGGAATAGCTCCCGTCAAATATTCCTATTTGAATGAT
>CADBPP010000348.1 GCA_902796565.1 uncultured Eubacteriales bacterium
ATATCATCCTCTCCAGAGGAGCCATGTCCGTTTCGGGAGCCATGATGACCGAGGCTAGCCTGAGTTTTCTTGGCCTGGGTGAATTCGGAGAAAAGAGCTGGGGCAGCATACTGCACTATGCGTTTTTCAGAAACGGTGTCATACGGGGGCTCTACTGGTGGTATCTTCCGCCCATCATCTGCACGTCACTGGCGGTATTGGGATTCATGCTGGTGGGATATTACGGCCAGCAGAACAGGTGAGGTGTCAAATGCTCGAGATAAAGGAATTATCTGTAAGATTCAGCGCCGACAGTACGGTACAGGCCGTACAGGACGTTTCACTGGTGCTCCCCGACAGGGGAAGGATAGCCCTGGTGGGGGAGACGGGAAGCGGCAAGAGCGTTCTTCTGCTCGCCGTGATGCATCTTCTGCCCGAAAGCGCCGTTGTTACCGGGGAGGTCCTCCTGAACGGGGAGGATATCCTCAAAATGAACAGAAAGCAGCTGGACAAGCTCAGAGGAGCCCTCATTTCATATGTCCCCCAGGGAGGAGGCGCCAGCCTCAACCCTCTTATGAAGGTAGGGGAACAGGTGGGAGAGCCCCTGGTGGAACACCATGGATGGAATAAAAAAGAATCCGTCACGAAGGCGATCGAAGTAATGAGGAGCCTCAACATGGGAAACGAGGAAGAGCTTGCTTTGTCATTCCCCCACACCTTCAGCGGAGGGATGAGACAGAGAGCGATGATCGCCATGGGCATAATCGCAGGCTCAAAGATCCTTCTGGCGGATGAGCCTTCGAAGGGCCTTGACGAGGACCGTGTGGACCTGGTGGTGGATTCCTTCAACAGGCTTACGGAACAGAGCCTTCTGTGCGTGACCCATGATCTGATGTTCGCTTCCAGGATAAGCGATCATATATGCGTACTGTATTCAGCCGCTCAGGTCGAATTCGCAAAGACCGAAGAGATACTAAAGGATCCGCTTCATCCCTATACAAGGGACATGGTAAAAGCGATACCCGAAAACGGGATGATAGTTGATAATGTGGGATTCGCTCCGTCCCATGATGATTTCGACAAGGGAGGGTGCCGTTACCGGCACAGGTGTACTCACTGCACAGAAAAGTGCAATGAGATGCCCCCTCTGTTCAATGTAGGAGAAAGAAAGGTAAGGTGCTGGCTCTATGAAAATGAGAACTGAAGCTCTTACAAAGATATATGACAGCCGCACCGGTTCCTCGGAAAAGATCATTGGGGCGCAGGATGTGAACATAACTCTGGAAAAAGGGGAGATAATCGGTCTTTTCGGATACAGCGGAAGCGGGAAATCCACTCTGGGCCAGATGCTGTCAGGCCTCCTGAAGCCCACAAGCGGAAAGATCTTTTACGATGAAACGGAGATATCCTATCCGTTCAGGGGAAATGCGCGTAAAAATATCCAGGTGCTCTTCCAGCACCCGGAAGTATCCTTCAATCCCGCTCTCCCTCTGATAAAGTCGATGGTCGAGCCATACAGGCTGTACGGGCTCGAATATTCGGAAGAGATCCTTATAGACAGCATAGAGCGTTTCGGGCTCCACAAAGAGCATCTTCTGAGAAAACCCTCAGAGCTCTCCGGAGGAGAGCTGCAGCGGGCCGCCCTCTCAAGGATACTGACGCTGGAACCCGATGTGATCATACTGGATGAACCCACAAGCATGCTCGACGTGATCTCCCAGGGACAGATAATCAACATGCTCAGAGAATACAGGGATCACAGAGGCGCGTCTTATGTATTCATCTCCCACAACAGAACGCTGTGCGAGATGGTATGCGACAGGATCTACCATGTGGAACACGGCATGGTCACGGCTGAATAGAATACATCCGATCACATTATCCTTATAAGGAGCATGTATGTCAGCGTCCCCGCGACGATGGAGACATACATGTTCTTTTTTACTGCCTGGAGGATCACTACCAGGACGCAGCTCATGAGTTCCGGAAGCCCGTGGGGCGAAGAGGAGATATCCGTGCCCCTCAGACAGTAGATGACGAGTATCGTCATAATGGAGGGAGGCAGAACCTTTCCGAGATACCTTACCGTTTCCGGAAGAGGCTTTCCCGCAAACAGCAGGAAAGGGAAGGCCCTCAGGGCAAAGGTCACAAGAGCCACGACTGCTATCACAAGGATGGGATAAAGGGTCTCACTCATCTCGCAGGACCTCCTTCGACTCTATCGGGCGCTTAAGAACGATCAGCACCAGCAGACATGATACTATCGCAGGTATCAGGAAGCTGTCAGCGCCCAGAAGCATGAAACAGAGGGCGGAGCATCCCGCCGCGGCGATGAATGGAAGCTTCGACTTCTGCTGCAGCCACTGGTTCACAACAACGATAAGGAAAAACGCCGTGGCTGCGAAATCGATGCCTTTCATGTCAAAGTTCAGGTATGTGCCCGCGCAGCTGCCGAGGATGCATCCCAGGATCCAGTATGAATGGTCCAGCATGGAGATGTAAAGGGAGGCTCTGTCCTCATCCAGTCCCGCCTCAAAGCTTATGCTGCTGAGGATCGAATATGTCTCGTCCGTCAGGGTCATGATCATGTACGGCGCCTTCCATCCCATCCTGCGGTACTTCTCGACGAAGCCTATCCCGTAGAAGATGTGACGGGCGTTTACGAAAAACGTCATGACCGCCAGGGACACCAGGGATGA
>CADBPP010000349.1 GCA_902796565.1 uncultured Eubacteriales bacterium
CTGAGGAGCCCCGCGGCGTATTCCGCGATGGCGGGAGCAGATGTGAGTCCCGGGCTCTCGATGCCCGCGAGATTTATGAGCTTGGGCTCGACGGAGGAGATGCTGCAGATGAAGTCCCCCTGGTCTCCCACCGAACGGTTGCCGGAGAACGAGGTTATGACATCCCTCTCACTTACAGAGGGAACGCTCTTTCTGGCTCCGTCAAAGGCCCTCTTCTGGCCGTCGTCCGTGGTCTTCAGATCATCCTTGAAATCTATGGGGTCGGATGTGGGGCCCACCAGGACGTTGCCGTCCACAGTGGGGCTCACCAGGATCCCCTTGCCGGCCTTTGAAGGCGGCTGGAAGATCACATGATCCACTATGCCGTAAACATTCGAATCCAGGATGGAATATTCTCCTCTTTTGGGAGTTATCTTAAAGGAATCGTCTCCCAGCATACGGGCCATGTCGTCGGCGTAAAGTCCCGCCGCGTTGATGATCCTCTTTCCTTCGATGACCCTGCCGTCCTTCGCTGTAACGGTGACCTTCTCCTCATCGGAGACCATCGAGACCACTTCGAAGTTTCTCAGAAGGTCCGCTCCGTATCTTACCGCCACTTCGGTGGGCGCGCAGCAGAGCTCAAAGGGCGAAATGATGCCCGCTGACTGAGCGAGGAGCGCCCCGCAGACGTCGTCCGCCAGGTTTGGCTCGGCCTCATGGACCTCAGCCGCAGTGAGCAGCTTCATGTCCGGCACACCGTTGGCGAGGCCACGGTTGTACAGTTCGATGATGGCGTTCATTCCTTCCGCGTCAAAGGCGATGACGTAGGAGCCGCACTGGTTGAAGGGTATAGCCATGCGCTTCGCCCTTCCTCTGATGAGCTCGTTTCCTCTGACATTGAAAGCAGCCTTGAGTGTCCCCGGTTCGGGATCGTATCCCGCGTGCACGATGGCGCTGTTGGCCTTCGTGGTGCCGCATCCGATATCATTCTCTTTTTCCACTATGGCGATCTTTAACCTGTAGCGGCTGAGTTCATACGCGCTCCAGGCTCCGGTCACGCCGCAGCCGATGATAATTGCGTCATAGAGATCTGACATTATATTCCTCCGTTTTTATGTTAAGCATGACCGATAGTCACGCTCTGTTGCATTGAAGCATCTGAATTATATTCTTCCTTGCCCCGACATTACAAGGAGCACAGGGAAAAAGCATATGTTTTCCCGAAAGCTTTAGCAGCACATGCTTTCTTTCTCCGTCAGCATGTCCCAAAGAGGACGTTTTCAGGATATATCACTCCGCTTCCTTGATCAGGCCCTTATCGTTCTTTCTTCTTATAAGCCATGATACGCCGATCATCACGCACATCACGGGGATGATTATGAGAAGGCATGGTATCGTGTACAGAAGCGGATAGGGCACCCATCTCATGAACAGGGAGAGCACCGGGTTCCCTTCGGGATCCACGTTGTAGAAGTAATTGGCGTGGGGCTCCAGGGTGCTCAGGCGAAGCAGCATGTTGAATGCGAACATGATGGTGTTCAGCACCAGGATCGTAATGACAGTAGGCACGAAATCCTTCATGGTGGGAAGGCAGATGCCCCAGAAGCCTATGGCAAGGCAGCCGAAGAACACTATCCAGTGGGTGGCCACGAAGCAGAATATCCTCGGAAGGAGCAGGCTGTAGCCGTTGAAGCCCGTGGCGGGCATCATCAGTGCCATCAGCGCCCCCAGAGGTCCGAGGCAGTAGCTGAAGCACAGGAGCCTTCGGCTGTTGTGCTTTAAGCTGAAGGGTATGAGGAGCATGTTCACATTGCACAGATGCAGAGGCAGCTCCTTCCACCAGCTGAAGCCCCCGATGCCCGCGTCAGCGTTTATCTGGGAATAGGGCTTGTCGCAGTACAGTATTATCTTATAGATGACGAAGAAGATCACCGTAAAGTTCATGATCATGGCAAGGGTCCTCTTCCTTGTATCAATGTCCTTCTTTTTCATCTGTGCCGTCAGAATGAGAAATACGGCAAGGAAGGCTCCGAAGGCAATAAAGAAGGAGAAGCTGAAGGGTCCGTACAAAAGATTCATATTAAATCCTCCCGATGTTGGTTTTGTGACTCAGGATCGTCATATCCGGAATTGTTAATGAACATGTACCAGTCCGGAGATGAAGATCAGGTGATATTTACAAAAGGCATCATTGCCTCGGATTTTCACAAGGCCTTAACTTGTCAGTAAACAGGCGATCCTGAAAAGCAGTCCTATGAAAGATGATGAAAATGAAAACATCATTAACCTCTATAATGGTTATTTTACAGCAAAAGAGAAGATCAAGCAACCGCTAAAGGCTTATTCCTCACACAAGCGCATCGCTTCGATTCGTTTTTCTTATACTCTGTTCGAATCGGGGTTATATTTCTTTCCTGGGAAATAATTTTACTTTATGTA
>CADBPP010000350.1 GCA_902796565.1 uncultured Eubacteriales bacterium
ACAGTGCGGCGGAGCCAAGAACGGCAAGTGCGAAGTCGACCCCAACAAGGACTGCGCATGGGAAAAGATCCAGAAGCGTCTTGAGGCTCAGGGCCGTCTCGACGAGCTCAAGAACCAGCCCGTTCAGCTCAGAGACTATTCAAAGGTCAACTTCAAGGAGATCAGCGAATACGTCAAGTCAGTACGTGAAGCCCGTCTCGACGGTTATTACGGAGGAGTACATCCTTCGGAGAAGAAGGAACTCAGCGA
Source organism: uncultured Eubacteriales bacterium (assembly GCA_902796565.1). GTDB lineage: Bacteria > Bacillota > Clostridia > Eubacteriales > Anaerofustaceae > RUG14186. Next base: position 250 of record CADBPP010000350.1, read on the forward strand.
AGGGATCGCCCTGGTGCGTTTCCCGGAGCCCGACGAAGTCGTCATTCCCCTTTCACAGCATTCCGGAGCACCCGCAAACTGCGTGGTGGCGGTGGGTGACTATGTGAAGGTCGGACAGAAGATAGGTGAGAGCGCCGGATTCATTTCCAGCCCCATCCACTCCAGCGTGAGCGGGACCGTCACCGCCGTAGAGCCCAGGCTCCATCCCACACAGGGTAAGGAAGTGCTCTCGGTGGTCATCAAAAACGACAGGAAGAACGTCGTCGACGATTCCGTGAAGCCCCATAAGGGCATAGAGGAACTCACCGCCGATGAGATCATCGAGATCGTGAACCAGGCCGGCATCGTCGGCATGGGCGGCGCGGGATTCCCGACATACGTAAAGCTCAAGCCCGGCAAGCCCATCGACGCCGTCCTTCTGAACGGCTGCGAGTGCGAGCCCATGCTCACTGCTGACCACAGGGTCATGCTCGAGTACGCCGATGACATCATCTACGGTCTGAAGGCATGCATGAAGGCGGTGGACGCCCCGAAGGGCATCATCGTCATCGAGGACAACAAGCAGGACGCCATCGAGCTGATGCAGTCAAAGGTCGAGGGACTCGAGGGCATCGAAGTCGCCGTGGCCAGGACCAAGTATCCCCAGGGTGCTGAAAAGATGCTCATCAAGAGAGTCATGCAGCGTCAGGTGCCCAGCGGAGGACTTCCCGCCGATGTGGGGTGCATCGTATGCAACGTCAGCACCGTTAAGGCCATCTCGGACGCCATCCGTACCGGTATGCCTCTCATCGAGAGAGTCGTGACCGTTACCGGCGAAAATGTAAAGAACCCCGGAAACTTCATCGTCAAGATCGGTACCAGCGCTAAGGAACTGATCGATCACTGCGGAGGGACCTGCGGAAAGTTCACCCAGATCAAGATGGGCGGACCCATGATGGGATTCGTGCTCAATGATCTGAACGTGCCCATCATCAAGGGCAGCAACGGACTGATCGCCATCGATTCGGACGTTTCCGTAGAAGTCGACTGCATCAAGTGCGGCCGCTGCGTGGACGTCTGCCCGATGGAACTCAAGCCGCTGTACTTCTCAAAGTATGCCGACGAAGAGAACTGGCAGGGCATGAAGGACCTCAATGTCATGGACTGCATCGAGTGCCGCAGCTGCGAGTACATCTGCTCGTCCAAGATCCCGCTCCTTGCCAAGATCAAGGCCGGTAAAACTGCTGTAAGGGGGATGAAATAAATGCTTATCACACGCTTAAAGGATAAAGAAGTCATCGAGTCCCTGATCGGAAAGAAAGCATTCGTCGTGAACTGCCACGGCTGCAAGGAAGTCTCCTTCCCCGAGGAAGAAGCCAACGCCCTGCAGAAGGAGCTCAAGGATGCGGGAAAGCTGACCGGGATCATCACCACCGACTATGTATGCAATCCCGAGAACATGAAGCTTCGTCTCGAGCGCTACGCGAAGGAGATCGAAGAAGCTGACACCGTGCTCGTATTCTCATGCGGTATCGGAGTCCAGACCATCGCGGAATACATGCCGGAAAAGAAGGTATGCGCCGCATGCGACACATATCCCCTTCCCGGATATCAGGGAGTCACTCCCCTCGAGCATGACTGCGATCAGTGCGGAGAGTGCTATCTGAACATCACAGGAGGCATCTGCCCCATCACCGCCTGCTCAAAGAGCCTTATCAACGGCCAGTGCGGCGGAGCAAAGGAAGGCAAGTGCGAAGTCGATCACAACATGGAATGCGGCTGGGAGAGAATCTACCGCCGTCTTGCCCAGGTCGGACGCCTGGATGTACTGAAGTGCCCTGTTCAGGTACGCAACTTCGCGACCTATAAGGACCTCAGCAACGAATGATCCAAAATTATTAAATGATTAGGAGCTAAATTATAAAATGAGAATTACCGAATTTTTTGATCGTGGTGAATTTGTTATAACAGCGGAAGTCGGACCTCCCAAGGGGACCAACATCGACGGACTCATCGAGGAAGCAAAGGAATACCTCAGCGACATCTCCGCCGTCAACGTTACCGACAACCAGTCGTCAGTCATGCGTATGGGATCCCTTCCCGTATGTATCGCCCTCAAGCAGGCGGGCCTCAACCCCATCCTTCAGATGACGTGCCGTGACCGCAACCGTATGGGTCTTCAGTCCGACCTCCTCGGAGCCGCATACTTCGGCATCGACAACGTGCTGTCCCTGACCGGTGACCACACCACCCTGGGCGACCACCCGACCGCAAAGCCCGTGTTCGACCTGGACAGTGTATCCCTCCTGTACAACATGGTACAGCTCGAGAACGGCAAGGACATCGCAGGCAACGACCTGGTGGGCGAAGCACCCAAGTTCGCCAAGGGCGCGGTCGTCTCCCCCTGCAGCGATTCCGTCGACGCACAGATCGCCAAGATGCAGAGAAAGATCATGGCCGGCTGCGAGTTCTTCCAGACCCAGGCAGTCTATGATTCCGAGAAGTTCGCTTCCTTCATGAAGAAGATCAGGGACATGGGCATCACCACCCCCGTTCAGCTGGGCATCGTCATCCCCAAGAACGCAGGTATGTGCCGTTACATGAACGCCAACGTCGCCGGCATCTCCATTCCCGATGAGATGATCCAGGAACTGGCCGCCGACAAGGAAAAGGCAAAGTCCGGCGAGACCGGTCTCAATATCGCCGCCCGCATCATCCGTGAGTGCAGGCCCTACGTACAGGGACTCCACATCATGGCCATGGGCTGGGAATCCAAGGTCCCCCAGCTGCTGGAGATGGCAGGACTCAGGTAATCCCGTATCCTTACCGGAAAACACAAAGCGCAGGTTCACGCCTGCGCTTTCTTTATATAGAAAAAAACGGGCGGCATCAGGCCGCCCGGCAGGACTGTTTCCTATTCCACGCTCTTTAACGATTCCACCATGTCCACGGCCCTGAGGGGCTTTCTCATGAAGGAGAGCACTATCACCGTGAAGACCATGGTCATGAGGAGGGACAGGATGAATGAGAAGGGTTTTATGTTCATGCCGAACATCACCATCTCCATGGCCAATGCCCTCATCACCATATGATGCTCCGCGATCCCCAGGGGCAGGCCCAGGAGGGCACCTATCAGGGAAAGCATCAGGATCTCCTTGAAGAGGTACATGTTTATCTCATGGTCGTTGAAGCCCAGCACCTTCAGGGTCGCGATCTCCCTTATACGTTCGGAGATGTTGACCTGGGTCAGGTTCATCAGCACCACGAAGGCCAGGGAGCCCGCCACCAGGATTATGACCAGGATTATCATGTTCAGGGCCTGGACCATCTTGTTGAAGGTATCCATCATCCCGGAAAAGCTCACCAGGGAGGCGAAGCCCGTGATCTTCGCGCAGTCCTCCATCAGGGCCTGCTTGTTGTCCGATTTCACCGCCACCACCGACGCGTCCGCGGAGATCCCGAAGAGGGAGCGGTAGGTATCATCCGACATGAAGATGTAGTGCTGGAAGTACATCTCGCAGATATCCTTCACGACTGCCTCAGCCTTGAGGCCGTCGGAGGATTCCAGCGTCACCGTATCCCCGGCTCTGATGCCGTTGTTTTCGGCGAATCTTTCCGATACGATGATCCCCTCGTCACCGAGAAAAAGGGGAGTCTTCTTGTCTGTGGCCCTCAGGTCGAAGATCTTCGCCGCGTCCGCGGGATCCAGTATGATCGCGTTTGCCGCCGCGTCCCGGTCATTCTCGAAGTAGAGCCTGGTGGTATAGGAGGCGTAACTGCAGACCAGAACGTTCTCCGGATCCTTTAAAAGTATATCCACGGCGTCCCGGGCGGATGCGTCCTTTTCCAGATAGATCTGGTAGTCGTAATTGAAGATCCTTCCGTACTGCAGCTCCATGACGTCGCTGACGGAGTCCTTGAGACCGAAGCCCAGTACCAGAAGGGCGGTGCAGCCCGCGATGCCGAAGACCGTCATGAAGAACCTGGACTTGTAGCGCAGTATGTTCCTGGCCGTTATCTTTGATGTGAAGGAGAGATTCGACCAGATGAAGGGGATCTTCTCCAGGAAGATGGCCTTCGCCGTCTTTGGCGCCTTCGGGCGCATCAGGGCAGCGGGCATGTCCCTGAGGGAATCCTTCACCACTCCCGCGGTCAGGGCTCCCATCAGGAGCCCGAAGGAGAGGACGCTCACCAGGGCGTTGCCCACGGGGAAGTAGATCTGCATCGGGGGCAGCTGGTACATCATCCTCCAGGTCAGGTAGATGACGGTGGGGAACACAGCCTGCCCGAAGAGTATCCCCACGGCGCCTCCCGCAGCGGAGGCCATGACGGCGTAGGTCACGTACTTCCCCGTGATCTGGCGCTCGCTGAAGCCCAGGGCAGCGTAGATGCCTATCTGTCCCCTCTGTTCGTCCACGAGCCTCTTCATGGTGGTCAGGCATACCAGAGCCGCCACCAGGAAGAACATCACCGGCAGGTAGCGGGCTATGGATGCCATCTGCTTGCAGGTGTTCTTGTACATGTATGCGGAATACTGCATGTCGCGGTCCAGGATCATCCACTTCGCCTCGGGCAGCTCCTCCAGCTTCTGTCTCGCCAGGGCCAGGTCGTGTTCCGCCTCGGCGATCCTCTCGTTGTACATCTCCACGGCGTCGTTGTACTGTGCGAGGCCCGCTTCGAAGGCCATCCTTCCGTTGGCCAGCTGCACCGTCAGGTTCTGATACTGGTCCATCACATTGTCGTAGGTGACCAGAGCGTACTGGGTGAGCTCCTCCAGAGCTCCGGGCTCCACGCTCACTCCTATGCCGTCCAGGAAGATCACCAGGCCTCCCTCGATGGCCACGGCATTGTTGTACAGTTCCCTGAGGAGGGCGCTGTTGCCGCTGATGGCGGAATCGAGGCCTCCGAGAAGGGACCCCAGCTGGGCCAGCTGGGCCTCGTAGTAGGAGAGGGCTGCAGAGGCTTCGTCCAGCTGGGCCCTGGCGCTGTCCAGTTCCTCCCTGCCGGAGGATGCCATGACGTTCAGAAGGGCTTCATTCTTGGCCAGCTCCTCCTGAGCCTGGGCGATGATCCTGCTCTTGAAGTATTCCTGCTGGCCCTCCGCGAAGCTCCTGAAGTCCTCCTTCTTTTCCGCCACGAACTTTTCGTAGCCCCGGCTGAAGGACATGAAGCGCTCCGCTCCCTGAAGGGTCAGATATATGGTGGTATAGTACTCGGAGATGAAAACGTTGTTCGGTACGAACAGCACCCCCTCCAGGGTCTCGTTGTTGAAGTTCGACGAACCGTGGATCTGGGCCATGTACTCCGGGGTGAGGCATTCCCCCACCACGGTGAACTCGGCGGTCTTCAGATAGTCGAAAATGTCGTCGCTGCCGTAGTCCAGTATCACGGTGTCCCCCACCTTGAAGCGGGGGAAGGGGCCGGAATAGAGCATCAGGCATTCATTGTTGTTCTCCGGGAGCCTGCCGTTCACCAGCTCGTAGCGGTTGACGGGCCTTACCAGCTCGGTGACCCTGACCGTGGAGACGGTGCCCTTCGTGTTGGTGGCGTGCACGTCGATGGTGCGGGAGGGAAAGACCGTGTCCATGTATTCTATGCCCCGTATCGCCTGCACGTCCTCCTCGCAGAAGCCGTATGGGGAATACAGCTGCAGATCCTGCAGGTCGGTCTCCTCATAATATATGTCCACGCTTTCCCGCATGGTCTTCGGGGCGCTCATGAGCCCCATCATGAAGCCGCTCCCGATGAGCACTATCAGAGTCAGGGACATGAACCTGCGGAAGGTCTTTCTTATCAGTCTGAAAGTTTCTCTTTTGAACATCAGTATTCGATATCCTCGATATTCCTGGGATGGGTATTGATCTTCACGGATTCCACCCGGCCGCTCTTTATGCGGATGACCTTGTTGCCCATGTCTGCCAGGGCGCTGTTGTGGGTAACGATGACCACCGTCATGTTCTCCTCGAAGCACATGTCCTGAAGGACCCTTAAGACCTGCTTTCCGGTGACATAGTCCAGAGCTCCCGTGGGCTCGTCGCACAGAAGGAGCTTCGGGTTCTTGGCAACGGCTCTCGCTATGGCGACTCGCTGCTGCTCACCTCCGGAGAGCTGGGAAGGGAAGTTGTCCATCCTTTCCTCCAGGCCCACCAGCTTCAGTGTGTTCACGGGATCCAGCGGGTCCTTGCAGATCTGCAGGGCCAGCTCCACGTTCTCCTTCGCGGTAAGGTTCTGCACCAGGTTATAGAACTGGAAAACGAAGCCTATGCTGTTGCGGCGGTATTCGCAGAGCTTCTGTGCATCGTAGTTAGCG
>CADBPP010000351.1 GCA_902796565.1 uncultured Eubacteriales bacterium
AGGCTGACCTTCTCAGAGCCCGACGCATATCAGTTCCTCCTCAGAGGCGCCATGACAGTCGGGTGCATTCCCGAACACATCTGGAAGGAAATGGTAGGCAATCCCGATTACGGCAGCTGGACGGACGACAGAGCGGCCATCGGCTGCGGTCCCTACAAGCTCGTCTCAAAGGACGTGGATGCCGGAGTCTCGGTCTATGAAGCGATCCCCGAAAACGACTACGCCGGAGCTATCACCGTTGACAAGGTCACCATAAAGACCTACGCGGACCAGACCGCTGTGCTCATGGCCCTGCAGAACGGCGAGATCGACTGCTACTACGCTTATTCATCACCCATCGACGCAACTCTGATTGACATGGTATCATCTGACCCGAACATCGACATAGGCGAAAGCTACTACGCGGGACAGAACCAGATCACATTCGGAATGACAAGACCCGCATTTTCCGATTACAACATGAGAGACGCCGTCCTCAAGTGCTTCGACTGGGAGCTTCTGGCAAACGTACAGGGCGGAAAATACGCCGAGATCCCCTCCACGAACCTTCTTGCGCCGCCATGCCTTGGCTTCGTTGATTCATATCCCCGCTTCAAGCAGGATACAGCGGAAGCCGAAAGGATCCTCGACGAGGCAGGCTATGTCGACAAGGACGGAGACGGATTCAGGGAATTCCCCGACGGGACAGCCCTCGATATTCTGGTCGTTCCTCAGTATTCCAGGGATATGACACTGCGCAACAGGATCGCTGAGGTCATGATGGACAACCTCAAGGCCATCGGCATCAAGTCGCACATCGATCCCGAGATGATCGCCAACAGCGAGATCTGGGAAAGCAACATCCTTGACGGCAACTACGATATAGCGATAGGATATACCACTTCGGGAATGGCTCTCGGAACCTCAACGGCATTCCGTTACTATGTATACGAGCCCGAGCCGGGAACTTCAAGAGAAAGCTCATGGCTCTGGGGAACATGCCAGGATCCGGAATTCAACGCCGAAGTCTGGAAGATGATCTCATCCTCCTCACAGGAAGAGTTCGTAGCCCACATCACAAGGCTCCAGGAGATCTTCAGCGAACAGCTGATAGGAGCGTCCCTGGGATGGACAAAGAGCTTCTTCCCCTACAGGACGGACGCGATCCAGGGCTGGGACAACTTCCCCTCATGGGGCGTTATCAACAACAGGACCTGGACCACCCTCACTGCAAAGTAAATTTTTCGGCTGCCGCTGCTGAAGATGGCACGGCAGCCTTTTTTTCTATAAGATGGATAAGAAAAATACCAGAAAACAGACAGCGAAGCATATCCTTAGAAAGGTCCTTACCAGCGTCCTCACCATCTATGTCATAATAACCATCTCATTCCTGATGGTCCATTTCATGCCGGGGGACGTGATCAAGCATCTTATAGGGACCGAGGATTACTATTATCTGCTGGAAAACAATCCGGAGGAACTGGAGCGGGTCATAGTGAAATACGGACTGAACGATCCGCTGCATGTGCAGTACCTCAAATATCTCAAAAGCATCGCCACCATGGATTTCGGAGTGTCCTACACCAACAACCAGCCGGTGCTGGCGAACGTGCTGAAATGCTGCAAATGGACCCTTCTGATCTCGGTACCGACCCTTATACTGGGCGGCATCTTCGGTGCGGTCCTGGGCATCATAGCGGGATGGCACCCCGGAAAGAGATTTGACGCGATAATGACGCCGATAGCTCTCTTCATCAATACGGTGCCGTCGAACTGCATAGGAATCCTGATGCTGGTGGTATTCTCCTACAAGCTGAGGATCTTCCCCATAAGCGGCATGACCAGCGGGATGCTGACCGGCGCGGCCTATGTGGCGGATCTGCTGAAGCACATGGCGCTGCCTCTTATAATCATGATACTTTTCAGGACCTTCGGTGACTTCATGACAATGAAATCCAGCGTCTCCCAGGTCAGAAGGGAAGACTATACCACCACCGCGGCGGCCAAGGGTCTCCCCGACAAAAAAGTCCTGTTCAAGCATGTCATGAGGAACGCCATGCTGCCCTATATGACTTCCATGTGCATGCAGATGGGAGGGCTGCTTTCAGGCTCCATGATCATAGAGACCATCTTCGGCTGGAAGGGGATGGGCCAGCTTTATTACACGGCCGTTATCAACAGGGATTTTCCCACGGCACAGCTGTGCTTTCTGATCTCCGCCGTCTGCGTGGTGCTGGCCACTCTTCTGAGCGATATAGTAATTTCACTGATAGATCCGAGAATAAAGGGGAAAGTCAATGCATAGCAACAGCAGGAAAAAGAAGAACCTTCCCGTCATTTTCGGGAGCGTGATAATAGGATTTTTCATAATAATCGCCATCTTCTGCGAACAGATAGCACCGTATGATCCTTCGGTGACCAGTGTGAACGTTTATCAGAAACCCGACAGCCTGCATATCCTGGGGACAAATGACCTGGGCCAGGACATTTTCAGCGAACTGATCTACGGAACCAGGGTATCGATGCTCATCGGAGTGTTCGCTGCGGTCATAGTCACGGTGGTCGGGACCACTTTTGCCCTTCTTTCGGCATACTACGGTGGAATCATCGACAGGATGATAACCGCTCTCACGTCCCTGGCCATGGCGGTGCCGGGCCTGGCTCTGACGACCCTTCTCGTCTGCTACCTGAATCCCGGAAAGATCAGTATCATCCTGGCCATAAGCATCACCGCATGGACCGGGACCACAAGGATACTGCGTTCCCGCCTGCTCACACTGATGGAGGAGCCTTTCATCAAGATCGAGAAGGCCATAGGCCAGAAGGACCCGGTGATAATGTTCAAGCACCTGGCTCCGAACATAAAGGATATCATACTCTCAAGAGGTGCCATGTCCGTTTCCGGAGCCATGATGACCGAGGCGAGCCTGAGCTTTCTGGGCCTTGGTGAATTCGGAGAGAAGAGCTGGGGCAGCATACTGC